>NZ_LZMJ01000051.1:0-49877 GCF_001665495.1 Rhodococcus sp. 852002-51564_SCH6189132-a | reverse complement strand
CGCCCCACCGGACGCCGACCCGACCGCCCCGCCCCGCCCGGGACGCCGGATCGCCGCCGTCCTGTGCGACCTCGCGCTCCTCGCCATCCCCCTGCTCATCGGCGCCCTCGTCGTCGACACCCTCGCCGACGCCAACGGCGGCGGCCAGACCGACCGCATCGTCTTCGGCGGCGCCGCCCTGGCCGCCGCCGCCGGACTGCTGTGGTGGAACCACGGCTACCGCGCCGGCCGCACCGGCCAAAGTCTGGGCCTGCAGTGGACCGGGCTCGTGCTGCGCGACCGCGCCACCACCGGACCGGCCGGCACCCGCCGTGCCCTGCTGCGCCGCGGCACCGAGATCGTCACCGAACGCCACGCCCGCCACGACGAGTTCACCCCGCGCCCCACCGACGGCAACGTCGCCGCCCTGCGCCGCCGGCGCCTCCTCGGCCTGGCCGCGCTGCTCCTACTGCTGGTGCTCGGCGCGCTCGCCAGCATCGCCGTCGGCGCCCGCCCGATGACCTTCGCGGAGGTCTTCCACGCCCTCGTCGTCAACGACGGCTCCGAAACCGACGTGATCGTGCATTCGCTGCGCATCCCCCGCACCCTGCTCGCGCTGCTGGTCGGCACCGCGCTCGGCGTCGCCGGCGCACTGATCCAGGGGCACACCCGCAACCCGCTCGCCGACGCCGGTCTGCTCGGCATCAACGCCGGCGCCGCCTTCCTGGTGGTGCTGTCGATCTACCTGTTCGGGCTCTCCACCCCGGCGCAGTATCTGTGGTTCGCCTTCGCCGGGTCCGCGCTCGCCAGCATCGTGGTGTTCGGATTCGCGTCCATCGGCAACGGCGGCTCGAGTCCGCTCAGTCTCGCGTTGGCGGGCGCGGCGGTGGCGTTCTTCCTGCAGGCGATGATCCAAACCATCGTGCTGCTCGACCAGACCAGCCTCGACGGCTACCGCTTCTGGGTGGTCGGCTCCGTCGCCGGCCGCGGCATGGACGTCTTCTGGCAGGTGTTGCCGTTCATCGTCGTCGGACTGCTCATCGCGCTCGCCTCCACCCCGGCCCTGAACCTGCTCAGCCTCGGCGAGGACGTCGCCCGCTCGCTCGGCACCAACGTCGTCACCACCCGGGTGATCGGCATCGCCGCAATCACCGTGCTCACCGGCGCCGCCACCGCCGCCTGCGGACCCATCGCCTTCGTCGGATTGATCGTCCCGCACATCGCCCGCGCGGTCACCGGCCCCGACTACCGCTGGCTCGTGCCCTATGCCGGGCTGCTCGGCGGGGCACTGCTCGTCCTCGCCGACGTCGTCGGCCGCATCGTGGTGCGCCCCGGCGAACTGCAGGTCGGCATCGTGCTCGCCCTCATCGGCGCCCCCTTCTTCATCGCCCTCGTCCGTCGCCGGAAGCTGGTGGCCTTGTGAACGACACCCCCACCCCGTCCCTCGACACGAACGAGCCGACGACGGACAAGCGCCGCTCACCCGCGCAGGTCTCCACCCGCGTCCCGGGCCGGCCCGCCTTCCGGCTCGGCTCCGTCTCCGTCGTCTGGCGCGCCCGCATGGTCATCGTGTGCGCGCTGATCGTCGTCGCCACCGCGATGCTGCTGTCGATCTCCCTCGGCCGCGGCGACTACCCGCTCAGCCCCCTACAGGTCGTCGAGGTGCTCCTCGGCGGCGGGGAACGCCTCGACCGGTTCATCGTCTTCGACCTGCGCCTCCCGCGCGGGATCGCCGCCGTGGTCGTCGGCGCCGCCCTCGCGGTCTCCGGCGCCATCACCCAATCGGTGTCCCGCAACGCCCTGTCCAGCCCCGACATCCTCGGCATCACCGCCGGCGCCTCCGCTGCCGCCGTGGCCCTGATCGTCGTCACCAGCGGCGGTTCCATCGTCGGACTGCTCGCCACCCTCGGATTGCCGATGTCGGCGCTGCTCGGCGCGCTGCTCACCGCCACGGTCATCTATCTGCTGGCCTGGCGGCGCGGCGCCGACGGCTTCCGGCTCGTGCTCATCGGCATCGGCATCAACGCCATGCTCATCGCCCTGACCCAGTGGATGCTCGTCTCCGCCGACATCAACGACGTCAGCCGCGCCCAGGTGTGGCTGACCGGCTCGCTCAACGGTGTCTCCTGGAGTCAGGTGGTGCCCGCCGCGATCGCGCTGCTGCTCGTCGGCGGCTGGGCCGCGACCGCCTCCTTCACCGTCGGGGCGCTGCGCCTCGGCGACGACACCGCCCGCTCCCTCGGCGTGAAGCTGCAGACCCAGCAGGCGCTGCTGCTCGTCGCGGCGTGCGCGCTCGCCGCCGTCGCCACCGCCGCCGCCGGCCCCATCGGCTTCGTCGCCCTCGCCGCCCCGCAGATCGCCCTGCGCCTCGTCGGCTCGGCGGGCAGCCCGATCATCGCCTCCGCCCTGACCGGGGCGCTGTTCGTCGTCGCCGCCGACCTCATCGCCCGCACCATCCTGCCGGTGCCGCTGCCCGTCGGCCTGGTCACCTCCGCACTCGGCGGCCCCTTCCTGCTGTACCTGCTGGTGCGTTCCAACCGAAAGGTCTCCCGATGACCGACACCCATCTGCCTGCCGTCCCGGCCCCCGGCCCGATCGAGCACGCGGCGCCGCGACTGGTCGCCGAGCACATCAGCCTCGGCTACGGCGAACGGCTCATCGTCGACGACCTGGACCTGTCCATCCCCACCGGGGTCGTCACCACCGTCATCGGCCCCAACGGCTGCGGCAAATCCACCCTGCTGCGCGCGCTGAGCCGGCTGCTCAAGCCCCGCACCGGCACCGTGCTGCTCGACGGGCACGACATCACCACCATGCGCACCCGCGAGGTCGCCCGGGTGCTCGGCATGCTGCCGCAGGCCCCCGTCGCGCCCGAAGGGCTCACCGTCGCCGATCTGGTCTCCCGCGGCCGGCACCCGCACCAGTCGTGGTTCCGGCAGTGGTCCTCCGACGACGAGGACGAGGTCGCCATCGCCCTCGAACGTACCGGCATCGCCGACCTCGCCGACCGGCCCATCGACGAACTGTCCGGCGGGCAACGGCAACGCGCCTGGATCTCCATGGCGCTCGCACAGGGCACCGACATCCTGCTGCTCGACGAACCGACCACCTATCTCGACCTGGCGCACTCGGTGGAGGTCCTCGACCTCGTCGACCGGCTGCACAGCGAACTCGGTCGCACCGTGGTGATGGTGCTGCACGACCTGAACCTCGCCGTGCGCTACAGCGACCACCTCGTGGTGATGAAAGACGGCCGCGTCGTCGCCTCCGGGGTGCCCTCGGAGGTGATCTCCGTGGAACTGCTGCGCGAGGTGTTCGACCTCGACGCCTCGGTCATCGACGATCCGGTGTCCGACCGGCCGCTGATCGTGCCCATCGGCACCCGCCACGTCTACGGCGCCGCCGGAGGTCCCCACCGGAGGTGACGATGGTCCCACCGCAGGTCAGAACCTACGACTAGGGGTAGTACGCACATTCGTCGGAGAAATCCGTAGAATCGACCCATGGCAGCACTCGGCGAACTCGAACGCGCAGTGATGGACCACCTGTGGTCCACCCCCGAACCACAGACCGTCCGGCAGGTCCACGAAGCCCTCTCGGCTCGACGCAACCTCGCGTACACCACCGTCATGACGGTCCTGCAGCGCCTCGCCAAGAAGAACCTCGTCATCCAGCAACGCGACGACCGCGCCCACCGCTACCTGCCGGTGCACGGCCGCGACGAACTCGTCGCCAGCCTCATGGTCGACGCCCTCGACCAAGCCGACGAGACCGCCGGCCGCGCCGCCGCCCTCGTCCACTTCGTCGGCCGCGTCGGCGCCGACGAAGCCGCCGCCCTGCGCGCGGCGCTGGCGAAACTCGAAGCGCAACACGGCGACGACAGCACCGGCCACGACACCGAGCGGGCCGGCTGACACACTCGATGTCATGAACGCGACCACGGCGCTGTTCTTCGGAACCACAGCGCTTCTCCTCGCCGGTCCGGTGCCGGGGCTGCTCGCCCGCGCCACCTGGCCGCACCGCAACCCCCGGGCCGCCCTCGTGCTGTGGCAGTCCGTGGCCCTGGCGGCGGTGCTCTCCGCGTTCTCCTGCGGCCTGGCCATCGCCGCCCGCCTCCTCGCACCCGGCGCCGACGGCCGACCCACCACCGGGCCCCTCGAAGAGATCGACGCCCTCGGTCTGCCCCTGTGGCTGACCTACGTCATCGTCTTCGCCCTGACCGTGTTCATCGGTGCCCGCCTGACCTTCTCCATGCTGCGCGTCGCGGTACGAACCCGCCGCCGCCGCTCCCGCCACCGCATGCTCGTCGACCTGCTCGACCGCCGCGAGAGCGGCGCCGCCGTCCGCCACCACCCGCACGTGCGGATCCTCGACACCGCCGACCCCATCGCCTACTGCCTGCCCGGGCTGCGGCACCGGGTGGTGCTCAGCGAAGGCACCCTCGACAACCTCGGCGACGACGAACTACGCGCGATCCTGCGCCACGAACACTCCCACCTGCGCGCCCGCCACGACCTCATCCTCGAGGCGTTCACCGCCGTCTACGAAGCGTTCCCCCGCGTCGTGCGCTCCGGCTCGGCGCTCGGCTCGGTCAAACTGCTCGTCGAGCTGCTCGCCGACGACTCCGCCGTCCGCAAGACCGGCCCCGCACCGCTGGCCCGCGCCCTCGTCGCCTGCGCCGGCGCCCACACCCCCACCGGCGCCCTCGCCGTCGGCGGACCGAGCACCGTGCTGCGCGTGCAGCGCCTCACCGGACCGGGGCCCAACCTCGGCATTTCCGCCGCCGCCTACACCGCCGCCGCCGCCATCCTCGTCGTACCCACCATCGCCGTGGCGGTGCCCTGGCTCACCGAACTGTCCCTGCTGCTCGGCCTCTGAGCCGCGACACGCCGCACCGTTCGGCCCGCCCCGATTTCGATCGGCCCCCGTTTCGGGGGAAGCTGTAGACCATGACCGTCGAACGAACCGAAACACCGCAGGCCCAGATCGGCGTGACCGGACTGGCCGTGATGGGCTCGAACATCGCCCGCAACTTCGCCCGCCACGGCTACACCGTCGCCCTCCACAACCGCAGCATCGCCAAGACCGACGCGCTGCTCGCCGAGCACGGCAGCGACGGCACCTTCGTCCGCACCGAAACCATCGACGAATTCGTCGCCGCCCTCGAAAAGCCGCGCCGCGTCCTGATCATGGTCAAGGCAGGCGACGCCACCGACGCGGTCATCAACGAGCTCGCCGACGCGATGGAACCCGGCGACATCATCATCGACGGCGGCAACGCCCTCTACACCGACACCATCCGCCGCGAAGCCGCCCTGCGCGCCCGCGGCCTGCACTTCGTCGGCGCCGGTATCTCCGGCGGCGAGGAAGGCGCCCTCAACGGCCCGTCCATCATGCCCGGCGGCCCCGCCGAATCGTACGAGGCGCTCGGCCCGCTGCTCGAAACCATCGCGGCCCAGGTCGACGGCACCCCCTGCTGCACCCACATCGGCCCCGACGGCGCCGGCCACTTCGTGAAGATGGTGCACAACGGCATCGAATACGCCGACATGCAGCTCATCGGCGAGGCCTACCACCTGCTGCGCGACGCCCTCGGCTACGACGCCGGGCAGATCGCCGACGTCTTCGCCGACTGGAACACCGGCACCCTCGAGTCCTACCTCATCGAGATCACCGCCGAGGTGCTGCGCCAGACCGACGCCGCCACCGGCAAACCCCTCGTCGACGTCATCGTCGACGCCGCCGAACAGAAGGGCACCGGCCGCTGGACCGTCAAAGCCGCCCTCGACCTCGGCGTCCCCGTCACCGGCATCGCCGAAGCCGTCTTCGCCCGCGCCCTGTCCGGCTCCCGCGACCAGCGCGCCGCCGCCCGCGGCCTTGCCGCCGGCAACCTCGGCGCCGCCCCCACCGACGCCGCGCAGTTCACCGAGGACATCCGCGCCGCCCTGTACGCGTCGAAGATCGTCGCCTACGCGCAGGGCTTCGACCAGATCGCCGCCGGCAGCGCCGAATACGGCTGGAACGTCGACCGCGCCGCGCTCGCAACGATCTGGCGCGGCGGCTGCATCATCCGCGCCCAGTTCCTCAACCGCATCAAAGAGGCCTACGACGCCGACCCGGCCCTGCCCAGCCTGATCCTCGCACCGTACTTCCGCGACGCCATCGAGATCGGCATCGACAGCTGGCGGCGCGTCGTGGTCACCGCCACCCAACTCGGCATCCCCGTCCCGGCCTTCGCGTCGTCGCTGTCCTACTACGACGGGCTGCGCGCCGACCGGCTGCCCGCCGCCCTCACCCAGGGCCAGCGCGACTTCTTCGGTGCCCACACCTACGAGCGCACCGACAAGCCCGGCAAGTTCCACACCCTGTGGAGCGGGGACCGCTCCGAAGTGCAGGCCTGACCCGATGACGGGCACGGCAGTCGCCGTCCTGTGCGCACTCGCCGCCGCCGCGCTCATCGCGGTCGGCAGTGTCGCGCAACAGACCTCGGCCGCTGCCGTGCCCGACACCGACTCCTTCGTCGGCTCGCTGCTGCGCAGCCCCCGCTGGTGGGCGGGCATCCTCGGCGACGGCGGCAGCTACGTACTGCAGGTCATCGCGCTCGTCTTCGGATCGGTGCTGCTCGTCCAGCCCCTGCTCGTCGCGTCACTGCTGTTCGCGTTGCCGCTCGCCGCCGCCACCACCGGCCGCCGCGTCACCCGCACCACCTGGCTACTCGCCGGCGCACTGTGCGCGGCGCTGGCGATCTTCCTGCTCGCCGGCAACCCCAGCGAAGGCACCGGAGATGCCGCCGCCGCCCGCTGGGCGCTGCCGCTCGGAACGGTGCTCGCCGTCACCGCCGCCGCAGTCGTCGTCGCCCTGCTCTCCCCGCGACGGCGGGCACTGTCGTTCGGGATCGCCGCCGGCGTCCTCTACGGCGTGACCAGCGCGTTCACCAAACACGTCACCGACCTCGCCGAACACGGCATCCCGCAACTGCTCGGCTCGTGGCAGACCTGGACACTCGTCGCCGCCGGCGCCACCGCGATCTACCTGCAGCAACGCGCCTTCCAGGCCGGATCGCTCACCGCATCGCTGCCCGCCCTGACCGTCGGCGAACCGCTCGCCGCGATCGTGCTCGGCATGACCGTGCTCGGCGAACACCTGCGCACCGACGGCCCCGGACGGATCCTCGTCAGCGCCGCCGTCGTCGTGATGCTCGTGACCACCGTGGCGCTCTCCCGCGCCCAGGCCGCCGACACCCCCGCCGACGCCGCGGCTACGCCCGCCCCAGCACCGCCACCAGAAACTCCGCGTCATCGCTGAACGGCCGCAGATCCCAGGTCGACAACCGCACCTGCACCGCCAGACCCGCCTGCTGCGCATCGGCGACGAACTCCTCGAACGGATACTCACGGCCCGCCCCGAAACCGATCACCCCCCGGCCCTGCGGCGCCAGATGCGCCGCGAAATTGCGCAGCACCGCCACCCGGGTCGACGGCGCCACGAAGGTCATCACATTCCCCGCGCACACGATCACATCGAAATCGGCGTCGACACCGCGGGCCGGCAGATCCAGCTCGGCCAGATCCCCCACCAGCCACCTCGGCCCCGGATGATCCTCCTCCGCCGCCGCGATCAGCACCGGATCGACATCCACCCCGACCACACTGTGCCCGGCCCGATGCAGATAACCGCCGAGCCGGCCCGGCCCGCACCCTGCGTCGAGGATCCGCGCCCCACGCGGCACCATCGCATCGATCAACCGGGCCTCCCCGACAGTGTCCTGCCCCCGGGCGACCATCGCACGGAACCGTTCGACGTACCACGACGAATGCGCCGGATTCTCCGCCACGATCTCCTCCCACCGGCTCGGCACCCGCTCGCCGCCACCGTGTTCCGGACCCTCGCCGCCGCTCATCCACGCTCCTTCGTTCCACCGGGACACCTGCTCGATCCCCACCGTAGGCGCCGCGCCGTCACCGGCACCGCAACACACGGCAACCACCCTCAGTAGAATCGGTACCCGTCGAAACCACTTCCGGCAAGCAGACACCGTCCGCGACCGGACCCGACGAGAGGACACCGGTGCCCGCGGCACCCACAGCCACCCCACCGCCCGACACCTCCTCCCCCTGCACGGAGTGCGACTCCGGGCCGGAAGGATCCTCTATCGGGCCGGGGCACCACCCCGGCCACCACCCCGCCCGGCAGGACCGCCTCTGATGTCCGTCCTGCTCGATATCGTCGCGCTCCTCGGCTTCGTGGCGCTCACCGCAGGCACCGCCCTGTTCGTCGCCGCCGAGTTCTCCCTGACCGCCCTCGAACGCAGCGCCGTCGACGCGCACGCCCACGACGGCGACCGGCGCGCCCGGCAGGTCCAGCACGCGCACCGCACCCTGTCGTTCCAGCTGTCCGGCGCCCAGCTCGGCATCACCATCACCACACTGATCACCGGCTATCTCGCCGAACCGATCCTCGCGCAGTTCTTCACCCCGCTGTTCGACGCGATCGGATTGAGCACCTCCGTCGCCTCGACCGCCTCGCTGGTCCTCGCGCTGCTCATCGCCACGTCCTTCTCCATGGTCTTCGGCGAACTGGTCCCCAAGAACATCGCCATCGCCCGGCCCATGGGCACCGCCCGCGCCACCGCCGGTCTCCAACTGGCGTTCTCCCTGCTGTTCCGCTGGGCGATCCTCGGACTCAACGGCGCCGCCAACCACATCGTGCGGCGCTTCGGCATCGAACCGGCCGAGGAACTGCGCTCGGCGCGTTCCCCGCAGGAGCTCGGTTCGCTGGTGCGCGCCTCGGCCCGCAGCGGCACCCTCGACGAGCACACCGCCCGCCTGGTCTACCGATCCCTGCAGTTCGGGGACCGCACCGCCGAGGACCTCATGACCCCGCGCAGCACCGTCGAGAGCCTCGACCGCAACGCCACCGTCCTCGACCTCATCGAACTGTCCGCCCGCACCGGCTACTCCCGCTTCCCGATCGTCGACGGCGACCTCGACGCCCCGCTCGGCGTCGTGCATGTCAAGCACGCGTTCACCGTGCCCGGCCCGGCGCGCGGCACCACCGCCGTCGGCGCCCTCGCCCGCCTCGTGCCCACCGTGCCGACCAGCCTCGACGGCGACACCGTCATGGAACGGGTGCGCTCGGACGGCATGCAGGTCGCGCTCGTCGTCGACGAATACGGGGGCACCGCCGGACTGATCACCATGGAGGACCTCGTCGAGGAGATCGTCGGCGACGTCCGCGACGAACACGACGAGACCGAACTCGACGCCCACCGCGACGGGGAGGGCTGGTCGTGCACGGGTCTGCTGCGCACCGACGAGGTGGCCCAGCTCACCGGTTATCACGCCCCCGACGGCGACTACGAAACCCTCGCCGGGCTGATCCTCACCGAACTCGGCCGCATCCCCGAGGTCGGCGACGAGATCCAGCTGCCGCTGCGCGGCGGCGAACGCGACCTCACCTGGTACGCGCGCATCCTCGAGATGGACGGGCACCGCATCGACCGGGTGCTGCTCGTGCCCGGCGCCGCCCCCGACCCCGAGAACCCCGACGGCGACAACGGTGACAGGGACGACGCCCCGGCCGCCGACGAGGGGGGTGCGCAGCGATGAGCGACTGGTTCGGAATCGTCCTCGCCGTTCTGCTGCTCGCCGGCAACGCCTTCTTCGTCGGCGCCGAGTTCTCCCTCATCACCGTCCGCCGCGACCGGCTCGAGACGCTGCTCGCCCAGGGCAAGACCCGGGCCCGCACCGTCATCCACGCCGGCGAACACCTCTCGCTCATGCTCGCCGGCTCCCAGCTCGGCATCACGATCTGCTCGATCCTGCTCGGCCGCGTCGCCGAACCGGCCATCGCGCACCTGATCGAGGTGCCGCTGCATGCGGCCGGGGTGCCCGACGCGCTGCTGCACCCCATCGCGTTCACCATCGGGCTCACGATCGTGGTGGTGCTGCACATCCTGCTCGGCGAGATGGTGCCGAAGAACATCGCCATCGCCGGCCCGGAACGCGCCGCGATGCTGCTCGTGCCGATCCACCTGCTGTTCATGCGACCCGCCCGGCCGGTCATCGCCTTCTACAACCTGTGCGCCAACGCCACCCTCCGCGCGGCGCGCATCGACCCGAAGGACGAACTCGACACCTCCGTCTCCGCCGTGGAGCTCACGGAGATGATCGGCGAATCCCGCTCCGAGGGGCTGCTCGACGAGGAGGAACACAAGCGCCTCACCCGCGCCCTGGCCACCGGCAACCGCACCGTCGCCGACGTGATGATCCCGCTCGCTCGGGTACGCACCGTCCCGCACACCGGCGCGGGCCCGACCCTCGGCGACGTCGAGCACGCGGTCACCACCACCGGCTTCTCCCGGTATCCCACCCGCCGTCCGGACGGCACGATCACCGGCTATGTGCACATCAAGGACGTGCTCGATCTGGTGCGGGAACAGTCCACCGGTCCCGAGACCGTCATCCCCGCCGCGGTGATCCGGGAGCTGCCGACCATCGGGATCGGCGACGGTCTCGACGAGGCGCTCGCCGCGCTGCGCCGCAGCAACGCGCATCTGGCCGGGGTGACAGACACCACCGGAGCACTGCGGGGCATCGTCGCGCTCGAGGACCTCGTGGAAGAGTTCGTCGGAACGGTCCGCGACGCCACCCACCGGGTCGCGGATCCGCTGGGCAACCGCCCCCGCACCACCGCACCCCGATCGACCGAACGAGAACCATGACCCGCTCCCTGTCCGTGACCGACCGCCCGGCGATCCTCACCGAGAACGAGTGGACCGCGCGGCGCGACGCCCATCACGCCGCCGTGGACGAGCTGCTCGCCGGGCATCTCGAACGACGCGCCGCCGGCCGCACCCATCCCGTGCACGACTTCCTGTTCACCTACTACAGCCTGCGGCCGAGTCAGCTGCGGCGCTGGCATCCCGGCTACGGCACCGTGCTGCTCGGCGCGGCCGCGGTGCGCGGCTACCGCGACCATCCCGGCTACGAACGGGCCACCGTCGACGGGCAGCCGGGGGTGCGGGTGAGCCGGGAGGTGCTCGACCGACGCGCCGACACCGTCGACTTCGTCGCGGGGCTGCTCACCGCGACCTCCTCCCGGCCGCCGCAGCTCGGCTGCTTCGGATTGCACGAATGGGCGATGGTGTACCGGGCGGGAGCCGACGGGGTGCGGCACTCGTCGGTGCCGTTGCGGCTCGGCCATACCGGAACCGACACAATGGTGGAATCAATGCAGCTCCGATGTACCCATTACGATGCGTTCCGGTTCTTCACCCCCGACGCCGTCCCACGCAACGCCACCGAACTGACCCGCGACCAGCAGGTACGCACCGAGCAACCCGGCTGTCTGCACGCCGGCATGGATCTGTACAAGTGGGCGTACAAGCTGCTGCCCCTGACGGATTCGGAGCTGACGGTGCGGTGCCTGCGACACGCGTCCGCAGCCCGTGAATTGGACATGCGGGCGAGCCCGTATGATCTCGAGGACTACGGCTACTCGCCCATCAGGATCGAGACTGCCGCAGGACGCGCACAGTACGTCCGCGAGCAGTCGGCGCTCACCCGTCGCGCCGCAGCTCTGAGAGAAGAGCTGGTGAATCGATGTACCGTCCTACAGACGCACAGAACCACTGCGTCCGTTACTACCGGCGGGTAACATAATCGACGATTCCGTGTGGCCGGAACGTTTCCGGCCGCACAGCAACCGGAAAGAGTGAGGGTGATGACAGAACGCGTGCAGGTCGGCGGACTCCAGATCGCGCAGGTTCTCTACGACTTCATCAACAACGAGGCCATCCCCGGCAGCGGGGTCGACGCGGACACCTTCTGGGCGGGTACCGACAAGATCGTCCACGACCTCGCCCCCAAGAACCGGGCACTGCTCGCCAAGCGTGACGACCTCCAGGCCAAGATCGACGGCTGGCACCGCGACCGCGCCGGACAGCCCCACGACCCCGTCGCCTACAAGGCCTTCCTCGAAGAGATCGGCTACCTCGTCCCCACCCCCGAACCGTTCACCATCGGCACCGAGAACGTCGACACCGAGATCGCCGAGACCGCCGGTCCGCAGCTCGTCGTGCCCGTCCTCAACGCCCGCTTCGCGCTCAACGCTTCCAACGCGCGGTGGGGATCGCTCTACGACGCGCTCTACGGCACCGACGTCATCCCCGAAGAGGGCGGCGCCGAGAAGGGCACCGGCTACAACAAGGTCCGCGGCGACAAGGTCATCGCCTGGGCCCGCGACTTCCTCGACAAGGCCGCACCCCTCGCGCAAGGCTCGCACGCCGACTCCACCGGCTACAGCATCGACGGCACCGAACTGAAAGTCACCCTCGAGGGCGGCACCGTCACCGGACTCGCCCAGCCCGACAAGCTCGTCGGCTACCTCGGCGACAAGGCCACCCCCTCCTCGGTGCTGCTGCGCAACCACGGTCTGCACATCGAGATCCAGATCGACCCCGAATCCCCCATCGGCAGCACCGACGCCGCCGGCGTCAAGGACGTCGTCCTCGAATCCGCCGTCACCACCATCATGGACTTCGAGGACTCCGTCGCCGCCGTCGACGCCGACGACAAGGTCGTCGGCTACCGCAACTGGCTCGGCCTCAACCGCGGCGACCTGTCCGAGTCCTTCGACAAGGGCGGCAAGACCCTCACCCGTAAGCTGAACCCGAACCGCGTCTACACCGCCCTCGACGGCAGCGACCTCGAACTGCACGGCCGCTCCCTGCTGTTCGTCCGCAACGTCGGGCACCTCATGACCAACCCCGCCATCCTCGACCGCGACGGCAACGAGGTCCCCGAAGGCATCCTCGACGCGCTCATCACCAGCCTGTGCGCCATCCACGGTCTGCACATCGACGAGGACCACGGCCCGCTCGCCAACAGCCGCACCGGCTCGATCTACATCGTCAAGCCCAAGCAGCACGGCCCCGAGGAATCCGCCTTCACCACCGAATTGTTCGGCCGCGTCGAAGAGGTCCTCTCCCTGCCCACCAACACCCTCAAGGTCGGCATCATGGACGAGGAGCGACGCACCACCGTCAATCTCGCCGCCTGCATCAAGGCCGCCTCCGACCGCGTGGTGTTCATCAACACCGGCTTCCTCGACCGCACCGGCGACGAGATCCACACCTCCATGGAGGCCGGACCCGTCGTCCGCAAGGCCGCCATGAAGCAGCAGCGCTGGATCGCCGCCTACGAGGACTGGAACGTCGACACCGGCCTCGCCTGCGGCCTGCAGGGCAAGGCCCAGATCGGCAAGGGCATGTGGGCCATGACCGACCTCATGCGCGACATGGTCGAGCAGAAGATCGGCCAGCCCAAGGCCGGCGCCAACACCGCCTGGGTACCCTCACCCACCGGAGCCACCCTGCACGCCACCCACTACCACGAGGTCGACGTCTTCGCGGTCCAGAACGAGCTCCAGGGCAAGAGCCGCGCCACCGTGGACGACATCCTCACCATTCCCCTCGCCGAGAACTCCAACTGGTCCGCCGAGGAGAAGCGCGAAGAACTCGACAACAACTGCCAGTCCATCCTCGGCTACGTCGTGCGCTGGATCGACCAGGGCGTCGGCTGCTCCAAGGTCCCCGACATCCACGACGTCGCGCTCATGGAGGACCGCGCCACCCTGCGCATCTCCAGCCAGCTCCTCGCCAACTGGATCCGCCACGACGTCGTCACCGCCGACGACGTCGTCGCCTCCCTCGAGCGCATGGCCCCCGTCGTCGACCGGCAAAACGAAGGCGACCCCGGCTACCGGCCGCTCGCCCCGAACTTCGACGACAGCATCGCCTTCCAGGCTGCCAAGGAACTCATCCTCGAAGGCACCACGCAGCCCAGCGGCTACACCGAGCCGATCCTGCACCGCCGTCGCCGCGAGTACAAGGCCAAGTACGCCTGACCCGCACACCGACACCACAGGGCCCCGATCCACACGGATCGGGGCCCTGCCCGTCCCCGCACCGCGCGGCGGAGCCGGATCACATCCCGCCCCTCACTAGACTCGACCATCGGATCGACGAACGAAACGAGGCGGACACGACGTGAGCGGGCGACATCGCGGTAGCGGACGACGAGGAATCAGCACCAGCGTCATCGTGGTCACCCTAGGCGTAGTACTCTCCCTGCTCGCCGTCCTCGGCTGGTTCCGCCTCCGCGACAACATCGACAACCAGGCCACCGCCGCCGCCGAAACCTGCGTCGAAGGCGACACCGTCCTGCACATCGCCGCCGACCCCCTCATCGCCCCCGCCCTCACCGAACTCGCCGAACAATGGACCGACGGCGGCGTCCGCGTCATCCGCGACCACTGCGTCACCGCCGAGATCACCGCCGTCGACAGCCTCGCCGCCGCCGACACCCTCGGCACCGACGCCTGGGATCCGACGCTCGGCCCCGAACCCGCCCTGTGGGTACCCCTCGACACCCGTATGAGCGCCCGCGCCGCCGACGCCATCGACGGCACCCCCCGATCCCTCGCCACCTCCCCGGTCGTGCTCGCCGTCCCCACCGACCTCGGCCGCGCCCTCACCACCGCCACCGTCCGCTGGCAGGACCTGCCCCGACTCCAGAACGACCCCGCCGCCATGCGCGAGAGCGGACTCGACATCTGGGGCACCCTCGGCCTCGCCCTGCCCACCGGCACCCAGACCCACGCCACCACCCTCGCCCTCGAAGCCGTCACCGCCGCCACCACCGGCATCGGCGCCGGACCGGTCACCCTCGAACAGGCCGCCACCCCCGCCGCCATCACCGCCGTGAGCACCCTCGCCCTCGGCGCCGACACCCTCGGCGCTGTCGGTACCACCGCCGACACCCTCGCGGCGCTCGGCACCCACCCCGACACCGCGGCCCCGATCCACGCCGTGCCGGTCATCGAACAGCAACTGCACCGCGCCCTCACAGATGGACAGGTCCGCGGCCTCACCGGCCACCTGCCGATCGGCGTCGCGCCCGTCGTCGACTTCCCCACGGCCGTCGTCGACGCCCCCTGGGTCGACGAGACGCTCGCCCGCGCCGCCGCGGAGTTCACCGACTACGCGCGGCGCCCCGAGCAGGCCGGAATCCTCACCGCCCACGGTTTCCGCACCGCCGACGCCGTCCCCGAACCCGCCGGGGAACTTCCGCTGCCCCGCGTCGACACCGTCCTCGCCCCCGCCGACCCCACCGTCGACGACGTCCTCGTCGCACTGCGTCTCGCCCCGGTGTCCCCGCGCAAGGTCACGATGGTCGTCGACACCTCCACCTCCATGGGCACCCCCGCCGGCGACGGCACCCGCCTCACCGCGACCGCAGGCGCCGTACGCGAGGCCATGCGTCGCGCGTCCATCAACTCGGTGATGGGCATGTACGTCTTCGCCGACACCCCCGAGGGACACCGCGTCGCCGTCATCCGCGACGGGCTCACCGCAGCCAAGCGCGCGGCGATGTCCTCGATCCTCGACGACATCGATCTCGTCGACCGCGAACCCGTCTACGCCACTCTCACCGCCGCCTACCGCGACGCCGTCGACAACTACGACCCGGGCCGACCGAACTCCGTACTCGTCGTCGTCGACAGCGACGACCCCGACGAAGCAGCCGCCCGCGACCTGCGCGCCGCGATCGATGAACTCTCGTCCCCCGAGACCCCCGTGCGGATCGACGTCGTCGTCCTCGGCGACCGCGCCGACCTCGTCCTCGAACAGGCCGCCGAAGCCACCGACGGCAGCCTCACCGTCGTCGACACCACCGACCCCGCCGATCTCACCGACCTCCTCCGAAAGCTGACGTCCTGACGTGCTCCGACTTCTCGTCGTGGGGGTCTTCCTTGCCCTCCTCACCTACCTGCTGCATCGACGACTCGTCCGGGCACCCGGCCTGCCGCGACCTGCCGCACTCGCCGCCGATCTCGTCCTCGTCGTCCTGTTCGTGCTCACGCTCGGCGCCTCCGGGGTGGGCACGGTGCTCGATCCTGCCTGGGCCCGCCCCATCGGGTTCCTCGGCTGGAGTTGGTTGGCGGTGGTGCTGTACCTGATGCTCGGGCTCCTGCTCATCGGAGTCGCGTTGTTCGTCGCCCGCCTCGCCCGACGCGGGCAACCCCGGCCGATCACCGAGGACGGCACCGTCGAGACCCCGCGACGGGGGCTGCGTATCGCGACCGCCGTGCTCGTCGTGGCCGCGGTCGCCGCCGTCGGATACGGCACGATCGAGGCCGACCGGCCGCAGATCGTCACTGTGCCCGTCGCCCTGCAGGACCTGCCTGCCGGCTTCGACGGTGCCCGCATCGCGCTCGTCACCGACCTGCACGTCGGACCCTCCCGCGGAGCCGACTTCGTGCAAGGTGTCGTCGACCTCGTCGCCGAGGAGCAACCCGACCTGATCGTGCTCGGCGGCGACCTCGCCGACGGCACCGTCGAACTCGTCGGCTCCGATCTCGAACCGCTCCGGCAACTGCAGGCCCCGCTCGGGGTGTACGGCGTCAGCGGCAACCACGAGTACTACTCCGACGACGCCGAATCGTGGCTGAACCACTGGGAGACGCTCGGTGTACGCACCCTGCGGAACGACCATGTCGTCCTCGAGCGGGACGGCGACGTCGTCGCGCTCGCCGGCGTCCACGACTACACCGCCCCCGAACCGCACCACCCCGACATGCCCGCCGCCCTCGCCGGCATCGCGGACGGTACCCCGGTGATCCTCGCCGCCCACCAGCCGCGGCACGTCGACGAGGCACGCGAGCTCGGAGTCGACCTGCAACTGTCCGGGCACACCCACGGCGGACAGATGTGGCCGCTGCGGCCGTTCGTCTCCCTGGCCAACCCGACCGTCACCGGACTCGACCGCTTCGGCGACACGCAGATCTACACGTCCCAGGGCACCGGCGCGTGGGGACCGCCCGTGCGGGTCGGCACTCCACCGGAGATCTCCGTCCTCGAGCTGACCGCCGCGAACTGACGGCCTTGTCTTAGTGGCTCGGTGAGTTTCGTTGTAGGCAGGGAGACAATTCTGGTTTTCTATGATTTCCGTATCGTTCGGAGTTATCTCATCGATGATGATGGCCGACGGACGTGTCCGTCGGCCATCCCCGGCATCAGCCGCTGTACGCCTCCAGGGGCGGGCACGCGCACACCAGGTTCCGGTCGCCGTGTGCGCCGTCGATACGCCGCACCGCCGGCCAAACCTTGGCTCGGCTCTTCCCCATCGGGAACACCGCGATCTCCCGCGAATACGGGTGGTTCCACTCGCCCACCAGGCATTCCGCGGTGTGCGGAGCGCCGCGCAGCGGATTGTCGTCCACCGGCCACTCCCCTGCCCCGACCCGGTCGATCTCACCGCGGATCGAGATCATCGCGTCGATGAACGCGTCGAGTTCGGCGATGTCCTCGCTCTCGGTGGGCTCGACCATGAGGGTGCCGGCCACCGGGAAGCTCATCGTCGGCGCGTGGAAGCCGTAGTCGGCCAGACGCTTCGCGACGTCGTCGACCGTCACCCCCGTCGCCTTCGTCAGCGGACGCAGATCGAGGATGCACTCGTGGGCGACCATGCCGGTCTCCCCCGTGTACAGCACCGGGAAGTACTCGTCGAGACGACGCGCGATGTAGTTGGCCGACGCGATCGCCGTCAGCGACGCGCGACGCAGCCCCTCGGCACCCATCATCTTGATGTACGCCCAGGTGATCGGCAGGATCGACGCCGATCCGTAGGGCGCCGCCGAGACCGGTCCCGCTCCCCCGAGTCCCGGCTCCGCCGGATGGCCCGGCAGGTACGGGGCCAGATGCGAACGGACGCCGATCGGGCCGACACCCGGACCGCCGCCACCGTGCGGGATGCAGAACGTCTTGTGCAGGTTCAGGTGGCTCACATCGCCCCCGAACTTGCCCGGCCGCGCCAGACCCACGAGAGCGTTGAGGTTGGCACCGTCGATGTACACCTGACCGCCGGCGTCGTGCACGGCACCGCAGATGTCGGCGATGTCGTGCTCGTACACACCGTGCGTGGACGGATAGGTGATCATGATCGCGGCCAGGCGCGCACCGTGGTCGGCGATCTTGGCGCGCAGGTCGTCGAGATCGACATCCCCGTTCGGGCGGCACGCGACGACCTCGACACGCATGCCCGCCATCACGGCGGATGCGGCATTGGTGCCGTGCGCGCTCGACGGGATCAGGCAGATGTCCCGATCGGTGTCGCCGCGATCGAGGTGGTAGTGACGGATCGCGAGCAGACCCGCGTACTCGCCCTGGCTGCCGGCGTTGGGTTGCAGGCTCACGGCGTCGTATCCCGTCACCGCGGCGAGCCAGCCTTCGAGGTCGGCGATGAGGCGGCGGATCCCCGCCGTCTGATCCGCCGGAGCGAAGGGGTGCAGACCCGCGAACTCGGGCCAGGTGATGGCTTCCATCTCGGCGGCGGCGTTGAGCTTCATCGTGCACGAGCCCAGCGGGATCATCGTCCGGTCGAGGGCGAGGTCCTTGTCGGACAGGCGCCGCAGGTAACGCATCATCGCGGTCTCGGTGCGGTAGCGGGTGAACGCCGCATGCTGCAGGAACTCGCTGGTGCGGGCAAGGGCCTGCGGCAGCGCCGTTCCCTCGGCGGCGTCCCCGGCGGTGACGCCGAAGGCGCGCAGGACCGCGTCGACGTGCGCCGCGGTGGTGGCCTCGTCGCACGAGATCGACACGTGATCGTCGTCGACCCGGTGCAGGTTGATGCCGGCCTCGAGGGCGGCGGCGAGCACGGCGTCGACACGCCCCGGGACGCGCACGAGGACGGTGTCGAAGAACTCATCGTGGACAACCTCGACGCCACCGGCGCGCAGACCGTCGGCGAGGCGGCGGGCGTGCCCGGCGACGCGGCGGGCGATGCCGGTGAGGCCTTCGGCGCCGTGGTACGAGGCGTACATGGCCGCGAGCACGGCGAGGAGCACCTGGGCGGTGCAGATGTTGCTGGTGGCCTTCTCACGGCGGATGTGCTGCTCACGGGTCTGCAACGCGAGGCGGTAGGCCGGGTTGCCGTCCGCGTCCACCGAGACACCGACGAGGCGTCCGGGCAGGGTGCGGGTGTGGGCGCTACCGACGGCGAGGTAGCCGGCGTGCGGCCCGCCGAAGCCCATCGGCACACCGAACCGCTGGGTGGTGCCGAAGCACGCGTCGGCGCCCTGCTCCCCGGGCGGGGTGATCAAGGTCATGGCCAGCAGGTCGGCGCCGATGGCGACGAGCGCGCCGCGGTCGTGGGCCGCCGCGATGATCGGAGCGGCGTCGATGATGCGGCCCGAAGCGCCGGGCACCTGGAGGATCACGCCGAAGAACTCGCCCTCGGGAAGTCCGTCGGCAGCGAGGTCGACAGTGACGATCTCGATACCGAGCGGTTCGGCGCGGGTCGCCAGCACCGCGGCGGTCTGCGCAAACAGGTCGACGTCGACGACCAGGCGCGGGCTCTTGGACTTGCGGTTCGCGCGGCGCAGCAGGGTCATGGCCTCGGCAGCGGCGGTGGCCTCGTCGAGCATCGACGAGTTCGCGATCTCCATGCCGGTCAGGTCGGCGACCATGGTCTGGAAGTTCAGCAGCGCCTCGAGGCGTCCCTGGCTGATCTCCGGCTGGTAGGGGGTGTAGGCCGTGTACCAGGCGGGGTTCTCGATGATGTTGCGCAGCAGCACGGGCGGCGTGAGCGTGTCGTAGTAGCCGTGGCCGATCATCGACGTCGCCACGGTGTTCTGCGACGCGAGTGCCTTCAGTTCGGCGAGTACGTCGTGCTCGGAGCGGGGCGCGTCGAGGACGTCGAGGCCGGTCGGCACGTTGTCTGCACGGTCGTCGAGGATGGCGGCCGGCACCGCGGCGGTGGCGAGGGCGTCGAGGGAATCGACTCCCACGACGTCGAGGATCCGGTTCAGGCCGGCGGTGTCGGGGCCGATGTGGCGATCGGCGAAGTTCGAGGTGACGGCATCTGTCATCGCAGCTCCCGGGCTGGTCGGCGAGGTCCACATGCGCGCGGTCGCGCGAGGTGGTTCCTCCCCCTCTGTCGTGAGCTCGCGGAGCGAGCGCCTGAGAGATTCGGCCGGCCAGAGCCTTTCCCCGTGGGCGGGCGGGTGCTCCCGCCACTTTCCAGAGACGTCGGAGCTCACGCGGTCCCGGTTGCCTGAGAGATTGACGGGGAGGTGCTGCTCCTTCGGCGCCCGGCTCGGTGTCCGGGTCTCTCCCGCGTGATGGCGACGCGTCTTCGAGTCTAGTTCACGTCGCGGGGGTCGAAATACCGCAGGTGCGGAAAGTGCCGCCGGCGGTGGAGTGGAGCGGTCATGTGGTCGGCCGATGCGACATCAGTGGTGTGGTCAGCCGATGCGGCGGTTGATGCGTTCGCGGCGACGCGACGCCAGTTCGTCCTCGGGGCGTTCCTCGACGCCGCCGCCGTCGGCGCGTTCGGCGGGGAAATCGGCGATGCTGCCGGTGAGCTCGCGCATCGCGCCGCTCACCGCGATCCCGAAGACGCCCTGCCCGCCCTGCAGCAGGTCGACGACCTCTTCGGGCGACGTACATTCGTAGACGGTGGTGCCGTCGGAGAAAAGAGTGATCTTCGCGAGGTCGCCCACCCCACGGCTGCGGAGATGGTCGACGGCGACGCGGATGTTCTGCAGCGAGACGCCGGTGTCGAGCAGGCGCTTGACGATCTTGAGGACGAGGATGTCCTTGAACGAGTACAGCCGTTGGCTACCGGAACCGGCAGCCCCGCGGATGGACGGTACGACCAGATTCGTGCGGGCCCAGTAGTCGAGCTGGCGGTAGCTGATTCCTGCGATCTGGCAGGCGATGGGCACGCGGTAGCCGACGAGCTCGTCGGGCGCCGAGTTGTCCGGAAACAGGCCCGGTTGGATCTCGTCGGTCTCGTTCGTCCGCGGCGCCGGATTCGAGCGATCGCCGGAATCGACGCCGAGTGGCTGTCCCTTCGTCCGATCTCGCACTACTGACTCCCTCTCGCGCGCCCAGTTCTGCCTCGCAACGATCGATTGGTGGATCCCCCGACCACATCCGATCATCGAGCCCTCCCAGGCTCACCGAGTCATCCCTGGCGGATCAACTCAGCGTACGCTCCGGTGTTGGGCGTCGGGCTGCGACACGCCGACCGGAAGGCAACGTTCGACATTACTACCGTCACGGCCGACGCGCGCGCCAACGCTCGTCGCCGTGCGACGGACGGCGCTCAGCCGTCCGTCGCCTTGAAATCGTCGGGCGAGACGGAGTCGAGGAACTCCTTGAACTTCTCGACCTCGTCCTCCCGTTCGTCGGGCATGACCAGTCCTGCCTCGGTGAGCACCGGTTCCTCGACGTGGACCGGCGCGCCGATGCGCAAGGCCACCGCGACCCCGTCGGAGGGCCGGCAGGAAACACGCATCCCTCCGTCGAAGACCAGATCCGCGTAGAACGTCCCTTCGCGCAGGTCGACGATGCGCACCTCGCGGAGGTTGCGACCGAACGCCTCGAGGAGGTTCTTGATCAGGTCGTGGGTCAGCGGCCGTGCCGGTTCGACCCCCTGCTGTTCGAGGGCGATGGCGGTCGCTTCGTTCTGCCCGATCCAGATCGGCAGATACCGATCGCCGTCGACCTCCCGCAGCAGGAGGACAGGCTGGTTCTGCGGCTGTTCGATACGAATCCCTACTATCCGCATCTCGCTCATCGCGATGCCTCCGTCCTGCTGCTCGTCGGTGGTGGGACCACCCGACAGGTACTGCCTGGAATTCTAGTGTCCTCCAGCGCATCCGTCAGGTGCCGTAGGTCACCACCTGACGGAGGGCCGTGGTCGCACTCGACGACGAATTCGTCGCCTAACGGTCGAGGGCTCCTTGCACCGCCGCTTTCACCAGGCAGGTGTGCAATGTCAACGACAGTGCGGCCAGTTCGCGCACCATCTCCTCGGCGCGCTGCCGTGCCCCGGCGTCGCGGCCCTTCGCGATCGGGCCGGCGATCTGAGCGACGAGCGCGGCCTCGCGGTCGGCGGCGAGCTTGAACGCCCGCAGGTGCCGAACCTCGAGGCCGAACTCCGCCATCGCCTTCGCCGTGCGGGCGAGCAGCACCGCGTCCTCGTCGAAGAAACCGGCCGGGCCCGGCTTGAGCAGGCCCGCCCCCACCAGCTCGGTGAGGAAGGCCGCGTCGATCCCGGCACGGGTGCACAGATCCTCGCGGCTCACCCGGATCTCGCGATCGGTGCGCAGATCCTCCGGCGAGACCTCGCCGCGGGCCACCGCCAGCGAACGCGGCCGGGTGATCCGGGTCTCGACCGATCCCACCGTGGCGGCGCCGCGGTCGATCGCCTCGAGCTGCTCCTTGATCACCTTGAGCGGAAGGTACTGATCGCGCTGCGCGGTGAGCACGTACCGCAGACGCTCGCAATCGGCGATCGAGAAGCGGCGGTAGCCCGAGGGTGTGCGTTCCGGGCTGATCAGTCCCTCGGCCTCGAGGAACCGGATCTTCGAGATCGTCACGTCCGGAAATTCCGGACGCAGGCGGTCGAGCACCGACCCGATCGACATTCCGGCCGGCGCCGGCTGGCGGGCCGCGGTCATCAGCTACCTGCGCCCTGGTTACCTCGCGGACCGGTCAGGAACACCAGCCGGAACTTGCCGATCTGCACCTCGTCGCCGTTCGCGAGAACGGCGGAGTCGACCGGCTCGCGGTTGACGTAGGTGCCGTTGAGGCTTCCCACGTCGACGACCTGGAATTCGCCCTCGTCCTGGCGGAACTCGGCGTGCCGACGGCTGACGGTCACGTCGTCGAGGAAGATGTCGCTGTCGGGATGCCGACCCGCCGAGGTGGTGGGCTGGTCGAGCAGGAAGCGCGATCCTGCATTGGGCCCCCGCTTGACGACCAGCAGCGCCGATCCGGCGGGCAGGCCCTCGACACCCGAGACGGGCGCTTCGGTGGTGGCCGAACCCGCGCCCTCCACTTCGTTCAGGAAGTCGGCGCGAAATACCGAAGTGGTCTCTGCAGGAGTCTCCTCGTAACCCGCGTTGCCGTTCTCGCTCACCGTTTCTCCTTATCCGTTCGACCACCCGGGTGATCCCGGACGGTCGCTGATTCGTTCGCCCCGTTCAGGTCCGACACGGCACACGCCATATCCGACCGTACCCCGCTCGGGGGTACTGACGCAGACAGTCGCGGTCACGTTACCTGTCGGGTCCGTCAGCCTTCCGTGATCCCGCGGTAACCTTCCGCGTCGAGCGTCTCCGCGAGCGCCTCGTCGAGGTCGTTCTCGCTGCCCATCTCCACGTCGACGAGCCAGCCGTCCTCGTACGGGCTGCTGTTCACCAGTTCGGGATTCGCGTCGAGTTCCATGTTGACGGCGGTCACCTTCGCGGTCAGCGGCGCGAACACGTCCGACACGCTCTTGGTGGACTCGACCTCTCCGAAGGACTCGCCGGCGGCGATCTCGGCGCCCGCCTCGGGCAGCTGCACGAAGACCACGTCGCCGAGTTGGGACTGTGCGTAGTCGGTGATCCCGATGCGCACGGTCGTCGCGCCCGTCCTGCGCACCCACTCGTGCTCGGGGGTGTACCGCAGATCCTCGGGTGTCGCGAAATCGGTCAAGACTGGTCCTTTCGGAGACGACGTTCGACCGGAACGTCGGATTCAGTTACCGGGCTGAGAGTATTGGCGTGGCTCGATCTCCCGCAAGGCGGACACCTCCACCTGCGGAGACTGTTCTACGGACAATGATCCGCCCGCACGGGCGACCGTGTCGACCACTCCGCCGGGAATGTTCAGCGCGGCGGCGAGAGTCGGTCCGTCACCGATGGCGGTGACGGTGTACGGAGCATCGAGTCGGCGGTCGTCGACGACGATGTCGCCGCCCGGTCCGGTGACCCACGAATCGACCCCGATGCGCACGGTCTCACCGTTCGCCCCGGCGATCTGCATCGTGTCGGCACCCGCCGCGCGCAGCTCCTGGATCATGTCGAGCAGCACCTCCGATCCGACACCCTCGCGCGGATCGTCGACGGTGAGAACCACTCCGGGCCCGGTGGCGGGTTCGGTGCCGAGTTGCGCCGACAGCGTGTACAGGCGCGTGCGGGCTTCCTCGAGTGCCGCTTCCGAGCCTTCCTGTTCGAGACTCGAGAGGGTGCGCTCGAGTTCGGTGATCTCCTGGCGGAGAGCGGCTTCGCGGCGATTGAGGTTGTCGAGCAGCACGAGCAGGTCCGCAGGGCGCGCCGAGTCGAGGTCGTCGCCGGTATCGGTCGTACGCACCTGGGTGGCGATGCCGGCGCCGAGCAGGACGACGAGAATCGCCGCGAGGACGAGAAAGACGCGTTGCGATCGGGTGGCGCGCGCAGTGCCGGTTTCGGGCGTTGCGCCGGTGTCGGGTGCGGGGCGGGGTTGTTGCGGTTCGGTCACGGTCAGGCCCCGAACAGGCGACGACGTAGGGCTGCAGCGTTTCCGAAGATACGGATGCCGAGGACGACGATGACCGCGGTCGACAACTGGGTGCCCACGCCGAGCTGGTCGCCGAGCCACACGATCAGGGCGGCGACGAGGACGTTGAAGACGAACGACACCACGAACACCTTCGCGTCGAAGATGTCGTCGAGATAGGCGCGTAGACCGCCGAAGACCGTGTCGAGCGCGGCGACCACCGCGATGGGCAGGTAGGGCTGCACGACATCGGGTACCTGTGGGCTGAACACGATTCCGGCGCCGATCCCGATCGCCAGTGCGAGCACCGCGTAGAGCGCGTGACCGTGTTCGAGTCGCTTCACCTGTACCCCGTTTCTCCACTGCTGCCGAGTTTCCGGACCGTGGCGGCCGGAAACTCGAGATCATCCTCCTCTGCGAGGGTGAATCCCACCCCGTAGAGCTGCTGTATCCCCGCGATGCGCAGGTAGGCGTCGCTGACGACGAAGGTCGTCTGCAGTCGGGAGGGAGATCCCACCGCCGAGACCGTGTACGGGGAGAATACGGGCCGGTTGTCGACGAGCATCGCTCCCCCGGCCTGCCGGATGGTCACCCCGGGACCCACCCGCACGCCCCCGACCTCTACGGCCTCCGCACCGGCCGCCCACAGCGCGTTGACGACCGACTGCAGGTCGCGGTCGAGGACGAGCGCGGTGGGTCGGTCCTCGATTCGCGCCGCATCCGACAGGTTCGGTCGCGCGGTGGGTTCGGTGAGGGTGACCGTGATCCCCGGACCGCGCACCGGTGTTGCCGCGGCTGCGGCCTCGGCGTCGCGGAGTCGGTCGAGGATGGTCGCGCCGTCGCCTCCGTCGGAGAACAGGGCGGTGCGTCGTTCGTCGACCGCGGCACCGAGTTCGTCCCGCTGTGCAGTGAGCGCGGTGATGCGTTCATCCCCTGCCCGGAGGGAGTCGAGGATCTCGGCGCGGGTGCTGTCGGTGCCGGCCTGCACGTCGGCGTTGTGCGCGTACGCGATGCCGATCACGAGGCCGGCGAGGAGAACTCCGGCGCCGAGCCACGCGCGCGACGCGCTCGGAGAGGTGCTCGAGCGCTCCGCAGCCCGGTCCGCGGCGGACGCAGCGTAGCCGGGGTCGAGATGATCCTCGAGGAGCGACTTCAGGAGCGAGGGCACCGGATTGCGCCGGATGCGTTCCCACGCGCGGCTCATCGGATCACCGCCCGGCCGGCACGGTCCGTGCCGTCACGACGGCCTGCCCGAGGTACAGCAGGCCGGTCCACACGTACAGTACGGTCCCCCAGATCAGGGCGGCCCAGCCGAGCGGTCCGGTGATCGGCTCCGAGGCGGGCACGGCGACGGCCCCGAGCATCAGCGGCAGCGCGCACATGAGCAGGAAGGTGGCGCCCTTGCCGAGGTAGAGCACGTCCGGCGGGGACAATTCCCGGCGCCGGTAGACGGCCAGGGTCGGCGCCAGGACGAGTTCGCGGCCGACGAGGATCACCGCGATCCACCAGGGCACGATGTCGCGCGCCACGAGGGCGACGAGGGTGGCCACGATGTAGAGGCGGTCGACGGCGGGATCGAGAAGGGCTCCGAGGCGGGAGGTCTGGTCGAGCAGCCTGGCGAGTTTGCCGTCGGCCCAGTCGGTGATGCTACTCGCGGCCAGCAGGATCAGCGCCCAGACGTCGGCGTGGGCGACGAGGATGAGATAGAGGAAGACGGGCACACCCAGCAGCCGGATGAAGCTGAGGACGTTCGGCACGGTGAGGATGCGGTCCGATCCGCGCGCGTCGGCGGTTCCGGTCGCATCGGTCATGGTGGGGCCGCTCCGTGTTCTCGTGAGGTCGTTCTCGTGATGCCCCGCCGGCGTTCCGTTCGGGCGCGGAGTCCAGCCTTCCACAGCCGCGCGAGCGGAGATTCCGGGGTGTCAGCGCCAGGCGAAGACCGGCTGCTCGAGACCGTCGATGCGGGTGGCCCGCCGGCGCAGCACGACTTCGCGGAATTGGTAGACCACCGCGGCGGTCGGTGCGTGCACGAGGTGACCGCGGAAGGGCCACTGGATCACCGGCTTGTCGGATTCGGGGATGGTGACGAAGCGCGGGTCGACGTCGAGTTCGTCGGTGGTGACGGCGAAGAGCACGTCGACCTCGTCGGGGCTGGGCTTCAGATCGCTCACGGCGGTGTCCGACCACACGACGAACGGTGACATGACGTAACCGGAGCGGGTGATGTAGTCGTCGAGCCGGCCGAGGACGGACTCGGGGCCGAGGTCGATTCCGAGTTCCTCGTGCAGCTCGCGCAGGGCGGCCTCTTCGGGCTGCTCCCCCTCGTCCAGACGTCCGCCCGGCAACGCGAACTGGCCGGGATGTGCCCGCAGACGGGTCGGTCGCCGTGTGAGGGGCATGACGGGGTTGCCGTTCCCGTCGTCGAGCACCGCCACGACGACGGCTGCGTGCCGGCGGCCGTCGAGCGGCAGTCGGCGCGAATCGAACGCGTCCAGCGCGTCGCGGACGTTGTCTCTGTCGAGAGGATGAGCAGCGGGCATGGGTCGACAGTAGTTCGTCACAACTGCCCCGGCGGCTAGGCGCATGCCCTGGCCGGTGTCGGTGACACCGGCCTCGAAGGGGGGAGTTCTGTATATTTATGGTTTCCGTGCAGTCCGGATTATCTGCATGGGGTGGGAGTTCTCCGAACACGGATCCCCACCCGCGGTCATAGTGGGAGCCGACGGAAAGGAGCTCGATGAACGACGTGCCCGCCGGCCTCGACCTCGATGCGCTCGATGCCTATCTGCAGACCTCCGCCCCCGACCTGTTCTCCGGTCCCCTCCGCGCGCGCCTGATCAGCGGCGGATGCTCGAATCTCACCTACGAGGTGACCGACGGCGATCGGCGGCTGGTGTTGCGCCGTCCCCCACTCGGACACGTCCTCGCGACCGCACACGACATGGCTCGCGAGTACCGCGTCATCTCCGCGCTCGCCGGCACCGCGGTACCGGTCCCCCGCTCGTATCTGCTGTGCGAGGACGATTCGGTGCTCGGCGCGCCCTTCTATCTCATGGATCTGGTCGTGGGGACGCCCTATCGCACCGCGGAGGAACTCGAACCGCTCGGCGCCGAGCGCACGCGCGTGATCTCCGAGCGGATGGTCGACACCCTGGCCGCCCTGCACGCGGTGGACCCGGCGACCGTGGGTCTCGAGGACTTCGGCCGTCCCCAGGGCTTCCTCGAGCGGCAGGTGCGGCGCTGGACCACCCAGCTCGAGAACTCGCACAGCCGGGACCTCGACGGCGCCGACGAGCTGCACCGGCTGCTCGTCGACAATCTGCCGGGCGACGGCGAGGTGGGCATCGTGCACGGCGACTACCGGCTCGACAACGTTCTCGTCGACGACGACGACAAGGTGGTCGCGGTGCTGGACTGGGAGATGGCCACGCTCGGCGATCCCCTCACCGATGTGGCGTTGCTGCTGGTGTACCAGCGGCTGGCGCGGGAGAACACGGAGTTCCCCGTGTCGACGGTGTCCCGCGCTCCGGGCTTCCTCGGCGACGACGAACTGCTTGCCCGGTACGAGGCCGCCGGTGGACGCGACCTGTCGGACATGGCGTTCCACCTCGCCCTGGCCTACTACAAGCTCGCGGTGATCCTCGAGGGCATCTACTTCCGGTTCCGTCAGGGCAAGACGGTCGGCGACGGGTTCGAGGAACTCGGCCGCGGCGTCGAGCCGCTGTTGCACGCCGGTATCCATGCGCTGACGAGTCGGAAGAGTTGATCTCGCGACCGTTGTCGTAGTCGCTCGGTACGCTCCGCTCATGCCGCATCCGGTGATGTTCGACGAGGCGGATCCCCTGCTAGCTCGTGTGCGCTCGCTCGCGCTGGCCCTGCCCGGCGCCTCCGAGAAGATCTCGCACGGCCGTCCGTTCTTCTCCACCCGGACGGCCTTCGCGGTCTACGGAGGCGGCGAGAAGGGCACCCGCGCACCGTTTCCCCGCTCCCTCATCGTCAAGCCCGACGAGGAGGAGCGCCGCGCGCTGCTCGAGGAACCCCACACCTATGTGCCGATGTATTTCGGGCCGTCCGGGTGGGTCGGGTACGACCTCGCCCGTCCGGAGGTGGACTGGGACGAGGTCGCCGAACTGCTCGACATGTCCTATCGGCAGACCGCGCCACCGAAACTGGTGCGCGAGCTCGACGCCCGCCTCGGCTGACGGGCGCCGAGCGGCGCGGGTTCAGCCCTGCTGGTCGCCGATGCTGACCATCCACGACACGCCGAAGCGATCGGTGCACATGCCGAACAGATCGCCCCAGGGGGCACGCTCGAGCGGCATGTCGACGCGACCGCTCTCGCTCAGCGCGTCCCACCAACCCCGGAGCACGCTCTCGTCGTCCCCGCTGAGCGACAGCGAGAAGTTCGTGCCGGGCGTGTAGTCCATGCCGTTCGGGGTGTCCGAGGCCATGAGCACGAAGCCGCGGTCGGTGGTGAGCATCGAGTGCATCACCTTGTCGTCCTCGCTCGGATCCTGCGAGGCGTTCATGTCCGCGAATCTGCTCACCGTCAGTTCGCCGCCGAACACCGACCTGTAGAACTCCATGGCCTCGCGCGCGGAATCGCGGAATGCGAGATAGGGATTGAATCGTGTGGTCATCGTGGTCCTTTCGCGGGTGCCGCAGGGCACGGATGGTGCCGCACGAAGAATGACCGTCTGCCGACGCATTTCTCATCGTGGACGGTGCGCACCCCGCTCCGGGAGCGTTCGGCGCGATCCGTGTCAGGAGACCGCCACTGTGGCGCGGGCGTACTCGGGTCGGTCGACCAGATCGGCCAGCACGCGCCCGACCGCACGTCGCGGGACCGCCCACGACGAGACGTCGCCGTCGGACACCGTTGCCTCGGCGTCGTCGCCCTTCGGGCAATCTCCGATCGCGTACCCGACGATGCTCCGGACGGAGCGAATGGCAGCATGTCTGCGCACCACGGCTGCGCCGATCACGACGATCGCTGAGCGGGTGGGGTGGGGCGATCCGAACTTCGCTGCCCGTCAGTTTCGCCGTAGCGTGGGCGTCACTCCTAGTGGCTGTCGGGCGTTGAGCCGCGCGAAGGCTCCGCAGGTGACCGGGCAAAGCTCTCGTATCTGGCATTGAGGGTTGCCGCCCGGTCGCGGAGGGCCGCACGCAGCGACTCGGGTGCGAGGACTTCGGCGGCGGTGTCGAGCTGCCAGATCGCCCAGACAGCGTGCCGCAGGTCCTCGAAGGTCACGTCGAGACGCACCCAGCCGTCTTCCTCCGGTTCCTCGGCGCGGACAGCTCGCGCGGTGTTCAGCAACTCCGCACGTCGCGTGGGTTCGACCCTGACCAGCACAGGGATGTGGTTCTTCGACAAGAACTGGGCGCTGCGCTCGGCCCAGATTCGGTCGAGGTCAACCTGCGCGGGACGCTCGGCCAGTTCCGGAAGCTCCTCGGCGGTCACCATGCGCGAGAGCCGGTACGTCCGATCCTCTCCCGACTTGGTGGCCAGCAGGTAGGTGCGGTCGCGAACGGTGACCAGACCGATCGGATCGACGGCGTGCCAGCGGGGTGCCGTGTCCGGTGCGGTGTACTGGAAGCGAAGCTTGTGCCCGGTGAGCACGGCATGGCGGACTACGCCCATCACGCCACTCGCCACGTCCTCGGTGACCAGCCGTCGTGAGAGCAGGTCGGTGTCGGGCTCGACCAGGAACCGCCGGGCCGCATCGTCCAGGCTGGTGCGGTGGCCTTCGGGCAGCGCATCGACCACCTTGCGCATCGCGGAAGCGAGCGCGGTGCCGAGGCCGAAGACCTTCTCGCCGCGGCCCGACCCGGCGGTCAGCAGCGCGAGGGCTTCGTCATGGTTCAGTCCGGTCAGCTCCGTGCGGAAGCCGGGAAGCAGGGAAAACCCGCCGTGTCGCCCGCGATCGGCGTAGACCGGGACGCCGGCAGTGGACAGCGCCTCGATGTCGCGCAGCACCGTGCGGGCGGAGACCTCCAGCTCGCCGGCGAGCTCGTCCGCGGTCATCCGACCCCGCTGGCGCAGCAGCAGCACCAGTGAGACCAACCGATCGGCTCGCATAGTTTCATTCCTATCAAAAATCATGACACAAGATGTCGTGTTTTGTTGGGAGGCTGAGTTTGCGGGCGTTGAGGACGGCGGCCACCCGGCCGCCGGGCGCTCGCAGTCGCAACGATTGGAGTGGCAATGGAACGAACAGCGGTCAACCCGGTGACATGGTCGCAGGAGATGGGATTCAACCAGGGCGAGGTCGTCGCAGGGCACACCCGGACCCTCTACATCTCGGGGCAGACCGCGATGAGCACGGACGGCCGGCCCGAGCACGACGGGGACATCGCGGCCCAGCTCGCGCTGGCCGTGGACAACCTCGAAGCCGTGCTCGCCGAGGCCGGCATGTCCCTAACAGACCTCGTCAGGCTCAACGTGTACACCACCGACGTGGACGCGCTGTTCCCGCACTACGGCGTGCTCGCCGGGCGGCTCGGCGCCGCGGGCGTCGCGCCCACAACCACGATGCTCGGGGTGACGCGGCTGGCGATCCCCGGTCAGATGATCGAACTCGAAGGAACCGCTGTCGCGTAACGCGGCCTTGCCACTCCTGCTGCTTGTGCCGGTCTCGCCGGCGCGAGCAGCAGGAAGATGGGGAGCATACGATGCTCACGATCATGACGATCGGGGTCTATGGCTGCGATATCGGCGCCTTCTTGGAGCGGCTGCGGGAAGCGAACGTCCGCCTGTTGCTGGAGTGCGCCGGCGCCGGGGTGCCCAGGGACCCGAGTACGCCTGGACCAACTCGCTCAGGCTCCAGGCCGCCCTCGCCCAGGTGAAAATCGACTACCGGCAGGCCAACGCCCTTCTCAGCAGATCGTCTCGCGGTGCCGCGAAGTCCAAGGCACCGCGAGCCCGGCAGGGGCGCAGGCTGTGACCGCCGGTCGACCGCTTCGCTGCGGCTCTGGTCCCCTTATCCACAGGAAGCCGCCGAGCCAACGTCGCGCACCGCACCGACGCGGCTGCTCGGCCGGCCGCGGGACCAGGCAAAAACGCCCCCGGGACATGACGAAGCCCAGGCGAGAAACTTACTCTCACCTGGGCGTTTACGTCGGGCTGACAGGATTTGAACCTGCGACCACTTGACCCCCAGTCAAGTGCGCTACCAAGCTGCGCCACAGCCCGTCCGCGCTCTCTCCGAGCGCTCTCAGAGATTACAACAGGAACGGACCGAAACACTAATCGGCTGGTCAGCGCGTTTTCACGACCGGACGTCGGGAGCTCACTTGCGGCGGTCGCGCTTCTCCCGCACGCGCACCGAGATCCGCACGGGACTGCCGTCGAAGTTGAACTCCTCCCGCAGGCGACGCTCGAGGAAGCGGCGGTAGCCGGCCTCGAGGAAGCCCGTGGTGAACAGCACGAAGGTCGGCGGCCGCGTGGCCGCCTGGGTGGCGAACAACACCCGGGGCAGGCGACCGCCGCGCATCGGCGGCGGAGTCGCGGCCACGACCTCCTTGAGCCACGAGTTCAGGCGTCCGGTCGAGATGCGCTTGTCCCACGACTCGAGGGCCGTCTCCATGGCCGGGACGAGCTTCTGCACGGCGCGACCGGTCTTGGCGGAGATGTTCACCCGCGATGCCCACGGCACCCGCAACAGGTCGCGGTCGATCTCGCGGCCGAGTTCGTAGCGGCGATCCTCGTCGACGAGATCCCACTTGTTGAACGCGATCACCAGGGCGCGCCCGGACTCGACGACCATCGTGATGACCCGCTGATCTTGCTCGGTGATGGGCTGCGAGGCGTCGATGAGCAGCACCGCCACCTCGGCCGCGTCGATCGCACCCCGCGTGCGCAGGGAGGCGTAGAACTCGGCGCCGGACGCACTGTTGACGCGCTTGCGCAGACCGGCGGTGTCGACGAAGCGCCACGGCTTGCCGCCGAGCTCGACGATCGAGTCCACCGGGTCGACGGTGGTGCCGGCGATGTCGTGCACCACCGACCGTTCGTCGCCGGCGAGCTTGTTGAGCAGGCTCGACTTGCCGACGTTCGGCTTGCCCACCAGCGCGACGCGGCGAGGCCCTTCCCCACCGGTACCCTCGCGGGGCGTGGCCGGCAGCTTGGCGAGCAGCTCGTCGAGCAGATCACCGGTGCCGCGACCGTGGGTGGCCGATACCGAATAGGGCTGGCCGAGTCCGAGAGACCACAGTGTCGCGGCTTCGGATTCGACACGGTCGTCGTCTACCTTGTTCGCCACGAGCAGCACCGGAGTCTTCGACCGACGCAGCACCTTCGCGACGGCCTCGTCCACGCTGGTGGCGCCCACGGTGGCATCGACGACGACGAGGATCGCGTCGGCGGTGCGCATCGCGACCTCCGCCTGGCGGGCCACGGACTGCTGCATGCCCTTCGCGTCGGGTTCCCATCCGCCGGTGTCCTGCACCATGAACCGGCGGCCGTTCCACGACGCCTCGTACGAGACGCGGTCGCGGGTGACGCCCGGGACGTCCTCGACGACGGCTTCCCGTCGGCCGATGATGCGGTTGACCAGGGTGGATTTGCCGACGTTCGGTCGGCCGACCACGGCGACGGTCGGGACCGGGACGAACTCCTCGAGGTCGCCGCCCTCGGCGAATTCGATGTCCCAGTCGCCTTCTTCCGACCACGTGCCGTCGCCGTCGAACCCGGTGTAGTCGGTACTCAGGTCGTCGCTCACAGCTTCGCTCCAGTCTGCTCGGTGACCACCGCGAGCAGCGCGGCGATCACCTCGTCGATGTTCATGTCGCTGGTGTCCACGACGACCGCGTCGTCCGCCGCACGCAGCGGGGACACCGCGCGGGTGGAGTCGAGGTGGTCGCGGCGCTGCACCGCGGCGAGGACCGCCTCGTAGTCGTCGCCGCGACCCTCGGCGATGTTCTGGTTGTTGCGCCGGTGCGCGCGGGCCTCCGCCGAAGCGGTGAGGAAGATCTTCACGTCCGCGTCGGGGAAGACGACGGTGCCGATGTCGCGTCCTTCGATCACGACGCGGTGCTCGGCGCGGCCGAGCCGCTGCTGGGCCTCGACGAGCAGGGTGCGCACCTCGGGCACGGCGGAGACCGCGGAGACCGCGGCCGTGACCTCGGCGCCGCGGATGACCTCGCGCACGTCGTCCCCGTCGAGGCGGATGTCCTCGACGGTGGGGTCGGTGCCGATCGACCACGGCAGGCCGGCGGTGACCGCGGCGATCGCGGCCGGATCGGTCAGATCGGTGCCGCGGCGCAGGGCGTGCAGCGTCGCGATGCGGTACATCGCGCCGGTGTCGAGATAGGCGGCACCGAGATGCTGCGCGAGACGCTTGGAGACGGTGGACTTGCCCGTGCCGGACGGCCCGTCCATCGCGACGACCAACGCGTCGGCCGGTGCGCCGGTCACAGCTTCACCGCCTGGTACAGGCCCCCGACCTCGTTGCGGCCGAGGACACGGAGGGTGCCGGGACGCTGGTCGCCGAGCGCCACGGGACCGATGTTGGTGCGCACGAGCCGGATCACGGGGAACCCGACCGCGTCGAGCAGACGTCGCACGATGTGCTTGCGTCCCTCGTGCAGCACGAGCCGCACGAGCGACTGGCCCTCGTGGACCTCGAGCAGCGAGAACTCGTCGACGGAGGCGGGTCCGTCCTCGAGTTCGATGCCTGCCTTGAGCTGCTTGCCGACACCACGGGCGAGCACACCCTTGACGGTCGCCAGGTAGGTCTTGGGCACCTCGAAGGACGGGTGCATCAGCCGATGGGCCAGTTCGCCGTCGTTGGTGAGCAGCAGCAGCCCTTCGGTGTCGGCGTCGAGACGACCGACGTGGAACAGGCGCTGCCCGGCGGCGACGCGTTCGGAGACGATGTCGCCGACGCACGGACGGCCGAGATCATCGGACATCGTGGACTGCCAGCCGCGGGGCTTGTTCAGCACGAGGTGCACGAGATCCTTGTTGATGACGACGCGGACGCCGTCGACCCGGATCACGGCGTTCTCCGGGTCCACGCGCAGGCCCTGCTCGACGACGATGTTGCCGTCGACCTCGACGCGACCCGCGGCGATGAGTTCCTCGGCGGCGCGGCGCGAGGCGACGCCGGCCTGGGCGAGCACCTTCTGCAGCCGCACGCCTTCACCGGCGGGCAGCTTGGCGGGGCCGGCCTCGCGATGCTGGTGCCGCGCGGGACGGGCGTTGCTCACGGTCGGAACGACGCGCTGCGCGACGCGCTTGGCGGCAGGCTTGGAGGGCTTACCGGTCGAGGTGCCCTTGCGGTGCGGTTTCCGACCGGCGGCCGGCTGTGACGGTTTGCGACCTCCGGCCGACTGTGCCGGATTGCGACCTCCGGCCGACTGTGCCGGATTGCGGCCCCCGGCCGACTGGCCGGGAGTGGCCCGGCGATCGGAGCGGGGTGAGTCGGTGCGCTCCCCCGAACGGGGAGCCCCTGCGCGCCCCGAGCGGGGAGCTTCGGTGCGTCCTCCGGAACGCGGTGCTTCCGCGCGTCCCGAGCGGGATCCCCCGGTGTTGCGCGTGTTCGCGCTACGAGGATTGTTTCTTCTACGGTCCGGTGTGCCATCACGGCGAGCGGGTGTATTCACTTGGTTCCTGTCAGTTCTCTGGATCGAACTCCGCGGGCGAGAGAGTCTCGGGACGCGCGTTCCTACCCATTCTCTCAAATCGTGGGTCCGACTCGAGACTGTCGGCGATGTCGTCGATCACATCGACATCGGGCAGAAGCGGCGCAACGGGCGGCAGATCCTGCAGAGATGCCAGGCCGAGACGTTCGAGGAACAGCTCCGTGGTGACGTAGAGCGTGCCGCCGGTCTCCGGATCAGTGCCCGCCTCTGCGATCAGATCCCGCGCGAGCAGGGTGCGCATCACCCCGTCGACGTTGACGCCACGCACGGCACGGACACGGCTGCGCGTGACCGGTTGCCGGTAGGCGATCACGGCGAGCGTCTCGAGTGCGGCGCGGGTGAGCTTGGTGCGCGCGCCACCCTGCAGCAGCTTCTCGACGTAGGGCGCGAAATCGCGGCGCGTGTAGAAGCGCCAGCCGTCGCCCGCGAACCGCAGGTCGATGCCGGATCCGCGCGCGGTGAGGTCCTGTGCGAGACGCCGCAGCGCGGCCTCGGCGCGGTCGGCGGTGACCCCGATGGCGGTCGCGAGCTGCTCGGTCGGCGCGGGGGTGTCGACGACGAGCAACAGTGCCTCGAGTGCCGCAGTGAGTTCGTCGGCGGCGATCTCGAGAAGTTCACCGTCCCACGCGCGTTCCGGCGCAGCAGCGTCTTCGTCACGTTCCCGCGCGGTGTGGTCCGCGCTCCCCGGCGCAGCGTCACTCTCGGGCGCAGAGTCGTCCGCGTGCTCCCGCGCGACGGTGTCGTCCGCGTGCTCCCGCGCAACGGTGTCGTCGTTCACCCGTAGTCCTCCTCGAAATCGATGGCCTCCCCGTCGGTCTCCCCTGTCCACGCGACCTGCAGATGTCCGAGTGGGTCGGGTTGTTCGAAGGTGACGGCACGTTCGCGGTAGAGCTCGAGCAGCGCGAGGAACCGGGCGACGACGAGCAGTCCGAGATCGCAGTCGGCGACGAGTTCGTCGAATCCGACCCAGACGCCGGCGCCGCGGGCGCGCAGCAGGCCGAGGATGTGGGCGGCCTGTTCGGGAACCGACACCTTCGGGGTGTGCAGGTGGTCGAGGCCGACGGTCGGTGGTGGTTTCGGCCGGAACGCCGCGGCCGCGATCTCGGCGAAGCGGTGCGCGTCGACACCGAGCACGACCTCCGGTACGAGATTCTCGTAGCACTCCTCGAGCGACACCGCGCGCGGATAGCGGCGCAGGGCGGCGGCCTCGAGGGCGGCGAACTGTTCGGCGATCTGCTTGTAGGCCCGGTACTGCAGCAGACGCGCGAACAGCAGGTCGCGGGCCTCGAGCAAGGCGAGATCCTCGGGGTCGTCGACCTCGCCGGCGGGCAGCAGCCGGGCGGCTTTGAGGTCGAGCAGGGTCGCGGCGACGACCAGGAACTCGGTGGTCTGATCGAGGCCGAGTTCGGGACCGAGTTTGCGGGTGTAGGCGATGAAGTCGTCGGTGACCTCGTGGAGAGCCACCTCGGTGACGTCGAGGCGACGCTGCGAGATGAGGGTGAGCAGCAGGTCGAACGGCCCCTCGAAGTTGCGCAGGCGCACATGGAAGCCCGAGGTGGTCTCCTCGACCTCCGGCCGGTCCGGTTCGGTGGGTTCCTCGAGGACCACCGCGTCGACCTCCACATCGGGTGCCGTGCCGGTGTCCGCGGTATCGTGAACGGGAGCGTGCACGGGGCTCAGCGACCGCTCCGGTGGATCACTTCCCGCGCGAGTGCGCGGTACGATTCGGCGCCGGCAGAGGTGGGCGCCCAGCGGGTGATGGGTTCGCCGGCGACGCTGGTCTCGGGGAACTTGACGGTGCGGTTGATGACGGCGTCGTAGACGAGATCGCCGAAGACCTCCACGACCCGCGACATCACCTCACGACCGTGCAGGGTGCGCTGATCGAACATGGTGACGAGGATGCCGGCAACGGTCAGCTTCGGGTTGAGCCGGTCGCGGACCTTGGCGACGGTGTCGTTGAGCAGCGCCAGGCCGCGCAGGCTGAAGAACTCGCATTCCATGGGGATGAGCACCGAGTCGGCGCAGGCGAGCGCGTTGACGGTGAGCAACCCCAGCGACGGCTGGCAGTCGACGAGGATGTAGTCGTAGCGGTCGAGCATCGGGTACAGGGCGCGGCCCAGGGCCTGTTCGCGGCCGACCTCGGAGACGAGCTGGATCTCGGCCGCCGACAGGTCGATGTTGCTCGGCAGCAGGTCGAGGCCCTCGACGTGGGTGCGCACGAGCACGTCGTCGGTGGACACCCGCGGTTCGACGAGCAGGTTGTGCACGGTGAGATCGAGATCGTGGTGGGCGACACCGAGTCCGGCGGACAGTGCGCCCTGCGGGTCGAGGTCGACGAGCAGGACGCGGCGCCCGTACTCGGCGAGGGACGCCCCGAGGTTGATGGTCGAGGTGGTCTTGCCGACCCCGCCCTTCTGGTTGCACATCGCGATGATGCGGGCCGGTCCGTGGGTGGACAACGGCACCGGTTCCGGGACGGGACGGCGTGGCCGGCCGGTCGGTCCGAGATCGGGCTCGGCAGCGGTTCCGGAGGTGGTGGAAGGCTCGGTGGTGGACATTCTGTCGGTGTCCTCGCGGCCGTGTGCGTCGACCGGGACGGTGTTCGACCGGAGGTGCTCCGGCTCCGTGTACGTGGCGGGTGGCCGAGGTGTGCCCACGTTCGGTACTCCCCCTGTCTTGCGACCCGGATGTCTTCTCGTCGACCCGTCGGGTGACCCGGCGGCTCGTCCCCAGAACGCTACCGCTTCGTCGGCAGGATCACCGCACGGACACGCGTCCCCTGCGGAGTCGGTCATCGTGCCCGCGGATGCGCCTGCGCCCATACCTCGCGGAGGGCACCGGCGGTGACCAGGGTGTATATCTGCGTGGTCGTCACAGAAGCATGCCCCAGTAACTCCTGTACCACGCGTACGTCGGCGCCACCGTCGAGCAGGTGCGTCGCGAAGGAGTGCCGCAGCGTGTGCGGCGACACCCCGACGTCGACTCCGGCGCGCTCGGCGGCGGTCTGCAGCACCTTCCACGCGCTCTGCCGCGACAGGCGGCCGCCGCGCGCGTTGAGGAAGACCGCGGCGGTGCGGCCGGTTGTCAGGGCGGGTCGTCCCCGCACGAGATAGGCGTCGAGCGCGCCGAGCGCCGGGCGTCCGACCGGGACGAGTCGCTGTTTGCCGCCCTTGCCGCGCAGCAGCACGGAGCGTGATTCGGTGTCGATGTCGTCGACGTCGAGCCCGACGGCCTCGGAGATGCGGGCGCCGGTGGAGTACAGCAGTTCGAGCAGGGCGCGGTCGCGCATGCTGCGGGGTCCGTCGGCGTCGCGGCCGGCGGCGTCGAGGATCGCGGTGACCTGGTCGACGGTCAGCGCCTTGGGCAGGCGACGCCCGGCCGCCGGGGGTTTGACGGTGCGGGCGACGTCGACCGGGGTCTGTCCTTCGGCCGCGGCGAAGCGGTGCAGGCCGCGCACGGCGATCAGGGCGCGGGCGGCCGAGCTCGCTGCCAGCGCCGGGCGGTTGCGTTCCGGGTCTCCGCGGCGCAGGCTCGCGGCGAAGTCGCTGATGTGGTGTTCGTGCACGTCGGCGAGGTCACCGATGTGGATGTCGGTGAGGTGTTCGACGTAGCGCAGCAGGTCGCGGCGGTAGGAGGCGAGGGTGTTCGTCGCGACCCCCCGTTCGACGGTCAGGTGCGCGAGATAGGCGTCGAGTTGCCCGGTGAGTGTCGGGGACGGCTGCGGAGCGACCTGCGTGGCGGGACGCTCCTCACCGGGCAGCACTGCTCACCCCTCCGCGCGCGTGCGGGCGAAGGTGGTGGGCCGGTCCGGCCACGGCGCGTCCGGTGCGCGGGTCGCGGTGCCCGTCGCGCGGGCGGTTGCGAACGCGAGGAGACCGGACACCGCGGTGGCGTTGACGATCTCCCCGCGCAGCACCATCGCCACGGCCTCGTCCACCGGGACGCGGCGGACCTCGAGATCGGCCTCCTCGTGCTCGGGTTCGGGCCGGTCGACCTCGCTCAAGCCGCGGGCGGCGAAGACGCGCACGGCTTCGTCGGTGAATCCGGGTGAGAGCGCGAGGTCGACGAGGAGTTCCCAGTCGGCGGCGGCCAGGCCGGTCTCCTCGGCGAGTTCGCGGCGGGCGGTGTCGAGGGGGTCCTCGCCGGGTGCGTCGAGCAGCCCGGCGGGCAGTTCCCACAGTCGCCGGCCGAGCGGGTGCCGGTACTGGTGCACGAGCACCACCCGGTCCTTCTCGTCGACGGCCACCACCGCGACCGCACCGTGGTGTTCGACCACTTCGCGTTCGGCGGTGTGCCCGTCGGGCATCGCCACGTTGTCGACGCGCAGCGACACGATGGCGCCCGTGTAGATCCGCCGGCTGTCCAGGGTGCGGAAGTCGTGTCGCTGCGCCATGTCGACTACTCGGCGTCGCCGGCGGTGGACGTCGACGCGGTCGAGCCGACCGATTCCTCGGAGGTGCTGCTCTCGCCGTGGATGTCGACCGGGAGTCGCTCAGCCGCCTTGTACTGCAGTGCCGCGGCGACGAGTCCGGAAAACAGCGGGTGCGGGCGGGTGGGCCGGCTCTTGAGTTCCGGGTGCGCCTGGGTGGCGACGAAGAACGGATGCTGCTCGGCCGGGTACTCGACGAACTCGACGAGTCGCCCGTCCGGGGAGGTTCCGGAGAACACCAGACCGGACTTGGCGATCTTGTCGCGGTAGGCGTTGTTGACCTCGTAGCGGTGCCGGTGCCGTTCGGAGACCTGCTCGCTGCCGTAGGCCCTGGCCACGACCGAGCCCTTCTTCAGCGCGGCCGGGTAGGCGCCGAGACGCATGGTGCCGCCGAGATCGGCCTCACCGGCGACCGCCTGTTCCTGGTCCGCCATCGTGGAGATCACCGGGGCGGTGGTGTCGGGATCGAACTCGGTGGACGACGCGTCCTCGATGCCGACCGACCGCGCGGCCTCGATGACGACACACTGCAGGCCCAGGCACAGGCCGAGCAGCGGGATCCGGCGGGTGCGGGCGAACCGGATGGCGCCGAGCTTGCCCTCGATACCGCGGATGCCGAAGCCGCCGGGGATCAGGACGGCGTCGACGTCGCCGAGGTGCTTCTCGGCACCGGCCTCGGTCTCGCACTCGTCGGAGGCGACCCAGCGGATCTTGACCTTCGCGCGGTGCGCGAAACCGCCGGCGCGCAGCGCCTCGGTGACCGACAGGTAGGCGTCGGGCAGGTCGATGTACTTGCCGACGAGCGCGACCTCGACGGTCTCGCGGGGGTTGTGGACCCGCTCGAGCAGGTTGCCCCACACGGTCCAGTCGACGTCCCGGAAGGGCAGGCCGAGCTGGCGCACGACGTAGGCGTCGAGTCCCTCGCTGTGCAGCACCTTCGGGATGTCGTAGATGCTCGGCGCGTCGGGGCAGGAGATGCAGCCGGCGACGTCGACGTCGCACATCAGCGAGATCTTCGCCTTGAGCGAGGCCGGCACGTCGCGGTCGCAGCGCAGTACGAGCGCGTCGGGCTGGATACCGATGTTGCGCAGCGCGGCCACCGAGTGCTGGGTCGGCTTGGTCTTCAGCTCACCGGACGGCCCGAGATAGGGCACGAGCGAGACGTGCAGGAAGAAGCAGTTGTCGCGGCCGACCTCGTGGCGCACCTGGCGGGCGGCCTCGAGGAAGGGCTGCGACTCGATGTCGCCGACGGTGCCGCCGATCTCGGTGATCACCACGTCGGGGGTCTGGCCCTCGGAGTCGGGTGCGGCCATCGCGAGGATGCGGCGCTTGATCTCGTCGGTGATGTGCGGGATGACCTGCACGGTGTCGCCGAGATATTCGCCGCGGCGTTCCTTGGCGATGACCGTGGAGTACACCTGGCCGGTGGTGACGTTCGCGTCGGCGGACAGGTCGCGGTCGAGGAAGCGCTCGTAGTGGCCCACGTCGAGGTCGGTCTCGGCGCCGTCCTCGGTGACGAAGACCTCACCGTGCTGGAACGGATTCATCGTGCCGGGGTCGACATTGAGGTACGGGTCGAGCTTCTGCATCGTCACGCGCATGCCGCGTGCGGTGAGCAGAGTGCCCAGGCTCGACGCTGTGAGCCCCTTGCCGAGAGAGGACGCGACGCCCCCGCTGACGAAGATGTGCTTGGTAGGGGTACGCGAGTGGCGTGACTGTGGCAAAGAAGCTCCCGTGACGTCAGGTGCAGGACTTTTGGACTGATGCGATACAGCTGGGGCCTGCCGACCCACGGAACTTCACGGTAACACCTCCGTGGGCGGGCGCGTACCCGACTCGCGATTGCCGACCCCCGGTGCAATCGACGTCACAGGCGGCGACGCTCAGCGGGCCGGGGAGCCGACGGTGACGGCGGTGGCGCTCGGCCCCGTCCCGTACCGGCCGGTGCCCCCGTCGTACTGCTCGCGCAGCGCCAGAACCGTCGTCAGGCGCCCCGATTCGCGGTCGAGATTGTCGACCGTGGACAGGCCCGCGGCGAGCGCGGCGTCGGCCCGCACGACGGCGATCGGTCCGTTGCCCTCCGCTGCCCCCGTGCGGCCGGCGAGCACCGCGCCGGCGCCGCGGCCGTCGACGACTCCGGCGAAGCGCGCGATGAGCGACCCGCGATTGCCGGCGCGTTCGGCGTTGCCGCTGTGGTCGCCGGTGACAACGAGGGCGCTCTGGGCCGGTTCGACCTGGCCGTCCTCGTAGGTGACGAAACCGCCGCTGCGCAGCGTGGTCAGGGCGAGGGCGCGTTCCTCGGGGGTGCTGCGCGGTTGCCCGGTGCCCGGGTCGACGAGCAGCACCGCGCCGAGCAGATCCCCGGCGAGACTGCCCGGGTCGACGGCGCCGGTCTGCAGTTCCACGCCGGCGGGCACGACGTTGGTGACGGTTGTGCGGAGCTGGTCGGTGCCGGAGGCGTCGACGAACGAATCGGTCAGCGCGATCCGGGCGGTGACCCGGCCGCCGGCATCACCGACGGACCGCACGACGGCGTCGACGTCCTCGGGTGCGGCGTCCGGGGTGGTCACGAGAAGGACGGTGCGGTCGAGGAGTTCGTCGCGCACGATCCGCGGGCCGACGGTCGAGTCGAACCCGTCGGCGGCGAGCAGTTGTGCCTCGAGCCGGCTGCCGTGGTCCTCGGCCTCCTGGATCTCGCGGCGCAGCTCGGCCTTGTCGTCGCGCAAGCCGGAGACGACGCTGTCGGCCAGCAATCCGGAGCCGAGCACGATCCCGACCGCCAGGCCGAGGAACACCGCCACCAGGGAGACGACGTGATGGCGCATCGAGATCACGCGCGCAGACCCCGAATCCACTCGACGGCGGAGTCCCACCACTGCCGGGCGAGTTCGACGACGTCGGCACCGAGATTGGACACGGCGAGTGCGGCGATCACGGCGATGAGGGCCGCGAAGACGAGCAGGGCGATCACGCCGCCCGAGACGCGGCTGCGGTAGAGGGTGGCCACCGCCTTCGCATCGACGAGTTTCGGCCCGACCTTCAGACGGGTCATCACCGCCGACGGATTGGTGTCGCGACGGCCGTGGTCGAAGAACTCGTCGAGCGAGACAGTGCTGCCGACGGTCACCACCAGCGCCGCACCGTGATGCTCGACGAGCAGCAGCGCCAGGTCGGTGGGGGTGCCGACGGCGGGGAAGGTCATCGCGCCGATGCCGAGATCCTGTATCCGCTCGAGACCCGGGGCGTGGCCGTCCGGGTCGGCGGGCAGCACCACTTCGGCGCCCGATTTGAGGGTGGAAGTGCCGATCTCGTCGGGGTCGCCGACGATGAGGTCAGGGCGATAGCCCGCCTTGGAGAGGGCGTCCGCGCCGGGGCCGACGCCCACCAGGATCGGTGAGTACTCCTTGATGAACGGCTTGAGATCCTTGAGGTCCTGCACATGCCCGGGGCCGTCGGAGACGACGACGACGTGCCGGTCGCGCAGGTCCAGGTCGATGTCGGGGATGCCGACGCCGTCGATGAGCAGCGGGCTCTCCGAGCGGATGAACTCGATGGTGTTGCCCGAGAACGCCTCGAGATGATCGACGAGCCCGGTTCGCGCCTCGATCATGCGGTCGGAGATCTCGATGTCGGTCTGCTCGTCGCCCTCGATGAGCAGCTTCTCCCCCGCGTACACGCCACCCTCGTGCACCCGGACCTTCGCGCCGTCCTTGATCTTCTTGAAGACCTCGGTGCCGACGTTGTCGACGAGCACGATGTCGTGCGCGACGATCACTTCGGGACCGAGATTCGGGTACCGGCCCGAGATCGACGGGGACGCGTTGATCACCGCGGTGACGCCCGCCTCGACGAGCGCGTCGGCGGTGACACGATCGAGGTCGATGGCGTCGAGGACGACCACGTCGCCGGGACCGATCCGGCGCAGCAGCTTCGCGGTGTTCCTGTCGACCCGGGCAATGCCACTCACTCCGGGCAACGTTTCGTTGTTACGGGACAGCAGCGCCGGCATCTTCATGCAAGAGATGATGCGCCGGTATACGAGTGAGGTTGTGGAGGCGCGCCGGTAGTCGTGTGAACATCACCCCGGCGCGCCGGGCGGGTCAGCCGGTGCGCTCGGCGTGGGCGACGGCCAGCAGTTCCTCGGCGTGCGCACGTCCGGTCTCGGTGTCGTCGAGACCGGCGAGCATGCGGGCCAGTTCGGTAACCCTCTCCTCCTCGCTGAGGGTGCGCACCCCGCTGCTGATCACCCCGGCCCGGTCGTCGACCTTGTCGACGACGAGATGGGTGTCGGCGAACGCCGCGACCTGCGGCAGGTGCGTGACCACGATGACCTGGTGGGTGCGCGACAGGCGCGCGAGACGCCGGCCGATCTCGACGGCGGCGCGGCCACCGACCCCGGCGTCGACCTCGTCGAAGACCATCGTCGCGCCGCGCTCGGAACCGGCGAGCACCACTTCGAGGGCGAGCATGACGCGGGAGAGCTCACCGCCGGACGCGCTGCGGGCGAGCGGGCGGGCCGGGGCGTCGCTGTGCGGAGCGAGCCGGAACTCCACCTCGTCGATCCCGGATTCGCCGGCGTGCAGGAGCCGGTCGCCGACCGACAGCGGGGCGGTGTCGCTCACGGTCGCCGCGCGGTCGGCGATGTGCACGTCGAGCACGGCGCGCCCCATCGCGAGGCCGGACAGTTCCTTGCTAACGGCCTTCGCGAGTTTGCCGGCGACCTTGTGCCGCGCCGCCGACAGCGCGGTGGCGGTCTCCGCGGTCGCGGCGGCCTCCGCGTCGACCTCGGCGGCGAGCTTGTCGATCGCCTCCGCGGAGACGTCCAGTCCGGACAGGCGTTCGCGGGCCTCGCGCGCCCACTCGAGCACGCCGTCTATGTCGGCGGCGTACTTGCGGGTGAGGTTCTTCAGTTCCGCCTGCCGGTTGAGCAGGGTCTCGAGCTCGCTCGGGTCGGACGGCAGGTCGGACAGATAACCGGAGATGTCGCCGGTGACGTCGGTGACCACCGCGATCGCCTCGCCGAGGCGGGGCCCGAGCTCGCGCAGGGCGGGATCGTCGCAGCCCTCGAGGCGGGCGCGGGCCTCGCCGAGCAGGTCGAGTGCCGCCGAGTACGCGTCGGCGTCGCCGCTGTCGTCGCCGGCGAGGGCGTTGTGCGCGACGGTGGCCGCCTCGCGCAGCGAGTCGAGGTCGGACAGGCGCCGCACCTCGTCGACGATGCGGGTGTCCTCCCCCGGTTCGGGTGCGACGCGGTCGATCTCGTCGAGACCGAAGTGCAAGCGATCGGCCTCCTGCGCGAGCTCACGCGACCGTTCGGTGCGTTCCTGCAGTTCGGCGCGGGCCTCGAGCCAGCGGCGTCGCCGGGTTCGGTAGCGGTCGAGCAGACCGGCGACGGTCTTGCCGCCGAACCGGTCGAGCGCGGCGCGCTGCTCGTCGGGACGCAGCAGCCGCAGCTGGTCGTTCTGGCCGTGCACGGTCAGCAGCGGCCCGGTGAATTCGGACAGCACCCCCACCGGCACGCTGCGTCCGCCGAGGTGGGCGCGGGAGCGGCCGTCGCTGCCCACGGCGCGCACGGCGATGATGCTACCGTCCTCGTCGCGCTGGGCACCGGTGGACTCGAGCAGTTCGGCGATCTGCTGTTCGATGTGGCTGGGCGCCGGTTCGATCTCGAAGCGTCCTTCGACCACGGCGCGGCTGGCGCCGACCCGTACCCGGGAGGGGTCGGCGCGCACCCCGGAGAGCAGATGCAGGCTCGTGACGACCATCGTCTTGCCGGCACCCGTCTCGCCGGTGAGCACCGTCAGTCCCCCGTGGAAGCGCGCGTACGCCTCGGAGATCACACCCAGGTTGTCGATCCGGATCTCTGCGAGCATCTCAGAGTTTCCTTCCCCGCCAGCCCTTCACCGGAAGTTCGAACTTGCGCACCATCCGATCCGCGAACGGTGCCGAATCGAGCCGCACCCAGCGGACCGGATCGCATCCTCGCACCACTTCGAGCCGGGCCCCGGCCGGGACGTCGATGATGCGGCGACCGTCGCAGAAGACCACCCCGTCGTGGCCGCCGGCGAGGGTCTCGACGGCGATGATCGACTCGGGGCTGGTTACCAGCGGGCGCGCGAACAGAGCGTGTGCATTGCTCGGGATCACCAGCAGCGCTTCGAGTTCGGGCCAGACGATCGGTCCGCCGGCCGAGAAGGCGTAGGCCGTCGATCCCGTCGGGGTGGCGACGAGGACACCGTCGCAGCCGAACGACGAGACCGGACGACCGTCGACCTCGAGCACCACCTCGAGGACCCCGAGCCGCGACTTGTTCTCGAGACTCGCCTCGTTGAGCGCCCACCCGCGGTCGAGGACCTCGGCGTCCATGCGCACCGTCACGTCGAGCGTCATGCGCTGTTCGACGCGGTACTCGCGGCGCACCACCTGCATGAGCGCTTCCTCGAGGTGTTCGGCCTCGGACTCGGCGAGGAAACCGATGCGGCCGAGGTTGATACCGAGGACGGGCACCGCCGAGTACTGCGCGAGTTCGGCCGCCCGCAGGAAACTGCCGTCGCCGCCGAGGACGATCACCATCTCGCATCCGGCGGCCGCCTCCGGCCCCGGTTCGACGACGCTGATGAAACTGCCCGGCAGGGCGAGGACGCCGAGTCCGTTGCTCACCGACTCGTCGTCGAGGGTGCGCAGACCGATGCCGGCCTCACCGAGGATCTTCGCGACCCGCAGCGCGGTGCCGGCGATCTCGTCGCGCCCCGAATGGGAGACCAGCAGGATCTCCCGGCCCGATCGCACCGCGTCGGCCGCGGCGGTCTCTTCGCTCACTGTGGTCCTTCCTGAACCGCACGCTCGATCAGTTCGATCACCGCCGGGTCGAGTTCCTCCGGTCCCGGCTCTCCGGCCCGCAGCCACAGGAAGTACTCGACGTTCCCGGACGGCCCGGGCAACGGGCTCGCCACCGCTCCGAGGGTGCGCAGCCCCTGCCGCTGCGCTTCGCGCGCGACGTCGAGCACCGCCTCGGTGCGCAGCGCCGGGTCGCGTACCACGCCGCCGCTGCCGACCCGGTCCTTGCCCACCTCGAACTGCGGTTTGACCATCGGCAGCAGGTCGCCGCCCTGGGCGACGCAGGCCACGAACGCCGGCAACACCAACTTCAGCGAGATGAACGACAGATCCGCGACCACCAGGTCGACGCGCCCGCCGATCGTCTCCGCGTCGATGCTACGCACATTTGTTCGATCGATCACATGGACACGCTCGTCGGACTGCAGACGCCAGACCAGCTGGCCGTAGCCGACGTCCACCGCGACGACCTCCGCGGCACCCTCGTGCAGCAGCACATCGGTGAAACCGCCGGTCGACGCGCCGGCGTCGAGGCAGCGACGCCCCGACACCTGCAACCCCTGCGGCGTGAACGCCTCGAGGGCGCCGAGGAGCTTGTGGGCACCGCGGGACGCCCAGGAAACCTCGTCGCTCCCCTCGGTGACGATCAGCGGCGTGTTCGGTTCGACGGCGGTCGCCGGTTTGGAGGCCACGGTGCCGGCGATCAGCACCCGACCTGCGGCGATCAGTTCGCTGGCGTGCTCGCGGGAGCGCGCCAGACCCCGCCGCACCAGTTCCGCGTCGACGCGTGCCCGGCGTGCCACGTCAGATCTTGTCCACGGTCGACAAAGCCTGCACGAGGACCTCGTGGGCTCGTTCGAGCAGGTCGGCCTGCTCGAGCAGCACGGACTGATCGGCGCTCTCGGCACCGGGGACGGATGCGCCCTCGCGGACACGCGCCAGCAAAGCGTCGACCTCCTCGCGGACGTGTGCGGGATCGACGGTGGGGCGTGCGCCGGGAAGGTGTTCGCCCGGACGTGGAATCGGCGTGCTCATCGCCGTCCACGCTAGTCGATGGATGCGACCGGGCTACACCCTCCGGTGCGGATCAGACCGTCGCCGCCCACGCGTCCACGACGGACCGCGCCCGCTCGTCCACCGGACGGACCTGTCCGAATCCGGGGTTGGCCCAGGCGATGTCGAGCAGACCCCGCAGCGCCTCCATCGGATCGGCGGCCGACGGCGCGGCGGCGAGGTGAAGATCACCCCCGTCGACCGTGACGTCCCACGAGTCGTGCGATGCGACACGGAGCCGGTCGGCCGGCTGATCGAGACTCGTGAGCGAGGCCGCGACGTAGGTCGGGCGCTGCTCGGCCGGAGCCCGCAGCAGATCGTCGACGGTGCTGACCCCGGTCAGCACGAGCAGGGAATCCGCACCGACGGCGTTGGCGCCTTCGATGTCGGTGTCCAACCGGTCACCGATGACGAGGGGACGACGGGCACCGCCGCGACGGATCGCGTCCTCGAGCAGCGGAGCTGCGGGTTTGCCCGCCACGATCGGGGTCGCGCCGGTGGCGTTGTGCACCGCCGCGACCATCGACCCGTTGCCGAGGACGAGTCCGCGCTCGGTCGGCAGGGTCGAGTCGACGTTGGTGGCCACCCACAGAGCGCCTGCGCGGACGGCGAGCGTCGCCTCCGCCAGGATCGCCCATCCGGTGTCCGGGGAATGCCCCTGCACGACCGCCACCGGATGCGCGTCCGCGGACCGAACCGGGGTGAGGCCGACACCGGCCACCTCCTCGGCCAGGGCCTCGGTGCCGACGACGAGCACCGGCACACCGGCCGGGAACCGCTCGGCCAGCAGGCGCGCAGCGGACTGCGAGCTCGTCACCACCGACGAGTCGTCGGCCGGGAAGCCGAGTTCTCGCAGGTGCAGGGCGACCTCCGACGGCCGGCGGCTGGCGTTGTTCGTCACGTACAGAACGGTGTCGTCACCGGCGGCCAGCGCCTCGCGGGCACCCGGGACGGGTTCGGCGCCCCGGTAGACGGTGCCGTCGAGGTCGAGCAGCAGGACGTCGTAGATCCGACGCAGACTGTCGCTGGAAGCCGTACTGCCGGAAACGTCGGTGCCGTCGGTCACGGCGACTCTCCGGTGAGCTCCTCCACCCGCTCCTCGGCGTCGGTGACGCCTTCGATGTCCGCGCCTGCGGAGTGCAGGAACCATTGCAGGCCTTCTTCGGTCCGCCCGGCCGCGACGAGAGCGTCGGCGTAGGCGTAGAAGAGACGGGCAGCCGGTGTACCGGTCCGCTCGGGGTCGAGATCGGGCGTCTGCAGGGTGACGACGGCCTGGTCGTACTGACCGAGATCCATGCGGGCACCCGCGAGGACAATCCGCAGCTCTGTCGCCTCGTCGCCGGTCAGCTTGCGAGCTTCCTCGCTCCGGCCCAGTTCGAGCGCCTTCTCGGGGCGACCGAGACCGCGTTCGCAGTCGGCCATCACGGCGAGCAGTCCGGTACCACCGGACATGCGACGTGCTGCGCGGAGTTCGGACAGCGCCTCCGCCCACTCCCCGGCGTGGTAGGCGGTGATGCCGGCGGCCTCGCGGACGACCGCGATGCGGCCGGCGCGCTGACGGGCGGCGCGAGCATGGGTGAGCGCGGCGCGAGGATCGTCGTCGAGCAGACGACCGGCCATCACCAGATGCCGGGCGACGGAGTTCGCGTTCGACTTGTCCAGGCTCAGCAGATCGCGGCGGATCGTCGGGTCGAGCTCGGATGCCTCGACGTCGTCGGGGATGTCCGGCTCGTCCGGACGTGCATCGCGGCGCTGCGGTGCGATGCCATCGCGCCCGCGACCCGGACCGAATCCACCTTCACCGCCACGACGACGGGGTGCTCCCTCGCCACGACGGTCACCGGACTGGGGGCCACGGCGGTCGCCGGAATAGCCTCGCCGGTCGCCGCCACCTCGCTGGTCACTGCCTCGCTGGTCGCCACCACGACGATCGTCGCGGTTGCCGTAGCTGCGCTCACCGCCGGGACGGTCCGAACCCTGACGGGGACGGTCGCCGTACTGCCGACCACGCTCGTCGCCGCGGCTCGACCGGTCATCGCTGCGGCGGGGGCGGTCGTCGCCTCCGGAACGTTCGCGGTAGGGACGGTCGCTGCGACCGGAACGAGCGTCGTCGCGGCCGCGATCCCGGCGGTCTCCGCCCTGGAAGGAACGGCGGTCGTCGCCACGCTGGGAGCGCTGATCGTCACTGCGCTGGGGGCGCCGATCGTCACCGCGCTGCGGACGGTCGTCTCGTCCGGACGAACGTCCGGCGGATCCGTAGCCACCCTGCCGGCGGTCGTCGCCGCGTCCACGCTCGTCGCGGTCGCGGGGTGCGCGCTCGTCGCGGCTGTCGCCGGCGCGTTCCTCGCGCTCGTTCTTGCGGCCCGACCACGGAGTGGATCCTCCACTCCTGAAGGACCGACGTTCACCGTTGCCGTCGGACACAGAAAAATCCTCTCATGAAAACACGAAAGGGGACCCAAACGAGTGGGTCCCCTTTCGGAACGGGTGTTCGGCGGTGTCCTACTCTCCCACACCCTGTCGAGTGCAGTACCATCGGCGCAGACAGGCTTAGCTTCC
>NZ_LZMJ01000050.1:0-79075 GCF_001665495.1 Rhodococcus sp. 852002-51564_SCH6189132-a | reverse complement strand
TCCGGTCGCTGCCCCCCCGCCCCCCCGCACCCCGCGGGGCCCGGCCCCCCCCGCCCCCCCCCCCCCGCCCGCGCCCCCCACCCCCCCCGCCCCCCCCCCCCCCCCCCCCCCCCCCCCCGCTGCGATGTTCGTGTGAGCGAGGGTTCTATCGGAGACCGAACGAGTTCCCGATGATGTCGCGCTGGATCTCGTTGGTTCCGCCGTAGATCGTCGCGCCGAGGGCCGCGCGCACGTGCTGCACCATGTCGAACTCGGTGGAGTAGCCGTAGCCGCCCATCATCTGCATGCACTCGAGGGCCGTGTTCTTGGCGACCTCCGTCGCCTCGAGTTTGGCCATCGACGACGCCCGCGCCAGACCCTAGGGGTCGTCGAAGGCACGTTCGGCGACGCCGAGCATCTGGGCGGCGAGGATCAGCCGCTCGGTCGCCGGCCCGGGCATGAGCTGGGACCAGCCCTGGCCGACCTCACCGACCACCGAGTCGGCGGGCAACTCGCAGTCGGAGAAGTAGAGGTCGTCGACCTCGGTACCGTTCAGGGTGTCGATGCCCTTGACGGCAACGGTGCAGGAAATCGTCCATGCGGAGGAGGAATCCGTCCAGTGCCCGCGGGCACCGGCGACCTCGGCGCTGGTCAGCTGCATCGCGGCTCGCGGACTCGCCCGCTCGTAGCGGGGTCAGCAGCTCCGGATCGTCGAGCAGATGGGCGCGTTCGCGCAGCCCGTCGTCGAGCACGAGCGGCCCGAAGATCTCGTTCCACCCCTGGATCGGGATGTCGGTCTCGACGACCTCGTGCCCGAGATCCGACAGGATTCCGGCGACGGTCTCGACGGTGCGGGCGACCGCGGGATCGACCGGACGTCTGTCCGGGCGCCGGAAGAAGGCGATCCACCGGTGCCGCACCGTGGTGCGTTCGAAGGTCGTCTCGGCGAGGATCTCCGTCATGATGCGGGCGTCGTCCACCGTCCAGGCCGGCGGGCCGGCAGTGACGAAATCAGTCATCGCGCGGAAACCCCGTTCGTCCGCGCACGATCCGGTGGTCGGCTTGAACCCGACGAGTCCGCTGAAGGCCGACGGGATGCGGATGGACCCGCCGCCGTCCGAGCCGAGCGCGATCGTCGCGAGACCGGCGCCGACGGAAGCCGCGGCGCCACCGCTCGAACCGCCCGGCGTACGGGACGGACCCCACGGGTTCCCGTCTCCCGGCCGAGCAGGTTGTCGCTGGTCGCGCACTGGCAGAACTCGGGTATGTGGGTCTTGCCGGGCATCACCGAGCCCGCGGCGCGCAGCCGGGCGACGGCACCGGAGTCGGACCGGGCGATCCGCCCGCGCTGGGTCGGCCTACGTCTGGTACGCGCAGGACGCCCTGCAGGAGACGCCCATACCGCTCGAACGTGCCGCAGAGATCGTCACGCGTATCTGGCATCGCGCCCTCTTCGATCCCGGCCGCTGACGGATGTTCCGTCCGGCTCCGGGGAACCTCCTCGAGGGACCGGATTCCCTTGCCCTCGAGAGGAATCGGTTACGCGCGTTAACAGAACTGCAACCATCGCTGCGTTTCTTCCCATTATCGTCTGTTTCACGTCAGCGATCGACGTTCTCGTTGCACACCGCGCGTTCGCGCATTCCTTCCCTTTGAGGAGTTGCCATGTCCGAGACCACCACCGTGCCCGCATTCCGAGTGACCTCCGGTTTCTGGAAGAACCTCCCGCAGATGTCGGTCGACGAGTTCCCGGGAACGAAGGGCTACATCGACGACGTCCACCCGAATCCCGAAGGCTGCCCCATGGCCTCCGGCTACTTCCGTCTCGAACCCACCGAGGCGCCCCTCGACTACACCTACGAATACGACGAGATGAAGGTCGTCCTCGACGGCGAGTTCCGCCTCGAGAACCTCGACACCGGCCAGGTCGAGATCGCCCGTGCGTACGACGCGATCTTCTTCCCCGAGGGATCCCGCATCCGCTTCACCACCCCCGAAGGCGCGCTCGCCTTCTACGTCGGCCTCCGCTCCTTCGCGCCCTAGGAGATGCCGTGAACGTCTGTATGGACACCACCAGTGTGCCGAGGTGGGACGAGGAACGGAGCATCGCCGGCGGGGGACGGACCTTCACGATCCTGTCCTTCGGCGACGAGGCCGCCGAGCAGGCGCGGAATCTCTTGCTGTCCTTCGACGGTCGGCGGGTGGACTGGATGCGTCTGCCCGCCGAGTGGGGCGACACGGCTGCCCGCGTCCTCCGACGGCAGCTCGACGCCTCCCGGGTCGGCTGCCGACTCGTCCTCGTCGGATCCGAGGCCGCCGTCCTCGCCGCAAGGGCCGTGGCGGTGGCCGGCGGGCTCGTCGACGAGGAGATCATGCCCGTCCCGATCGACACCGCCGACCGCGCGGTCTACTGCGCACACTGTCACACCACCCATCTCGCCGACGTCGAGGTCGGCCGGTGCACCACCTGCCCGAACTGCCGCGCGGAACTCGTGGTCTACCACCATGTCTCGCGTCACCACGCGGCCTACCTCGGTTACATGATCGACGCGGAGGAACGCTGATGACCCTGATGTCCGACAGCCCCGCAACGAACGTGCCGTCCGACGCCGGCCTGGTGCTGGCGGTCGACGAGGTCACCGCACTGACCCCGACCGTGCGGCACATGCGGCTGGTCGCGTCCGACGGCGCACTCCTGCCCTCCTTCACCCCGGGCAGTCACATCGTCGTGACCTGCGGAACCGGGCCGGAGGGGCAATCCCGCCGGAACTCCTACTCCCTCACCGGACCCGGTTTCGAGCCCGACCACTACGGCATCTCCGTACGGCTCGAGGAGGACGGCCGCGGTGGCTCCCGCTGGATCCACTCCCTGCGAGCGGGGGACAGGGTGCAGGTGAGCACCCCGCGCAGCGCCTTCGCCCCGGTCCTCACCGCGCGGCACCACCTGCTCGTCGCCGGCGGAATCGGCGTCACCCCGATCCTGTCCCACGTCCGCGCCGCCGTGCAGTGGGGCCGCTCGTTCGAGGTGCACTACGTCCACCGGGAGGGCGACGCCGCCCACCTCGACGACCTGGAGCAGCTGTGCGGCGACCGCCTCCACCTCCACACCGGCCGCGACGGCTTCTGGGAGCACATGGGACCCGCGCTGCTGGACCAGCCGATCGGCACCCACCTCTACGCGTGCGGCCCGGCTGCGCTCATCGACGAACTCACCGACCGTGCCGGTCGCGCCGGCTGGCCCGGCGCCCGCGTGCACTACGAGCACTTCGGGGTCGGCGACCTCGACCCCGGCGAACCGTTCACCGCACACCTCACCCGCAGCGGCGTCGACGTGGACGTCGCCTCGGGTGTCAGCCTCCTCGAAGCGCTCGGATCCCGCGGCATCGCGGTCCCCAGCCTCTGCCGTCAGGGCGTGTGCGGGGAGTGCCGGCTGCCCGTGGTGAGCGGCGACATCGAACACCGCGACCTGTATCTCGGCGCCGCCGAGAAGGAGGCCGGAGACTGCCTCATGCCGTGCGTCTCCCGCGCGAACGGACCCCGATTGGAGCTGGATCTGTGAGTACCACGATCGACCTCGAGGCCCTCGGCGACAGCGCGGCGATCCCCGACCGCATCGCCCGCTTCCCGTTCCCCTTCCCCCGCGACACCTACCGCTACAGCACCAACGTCGAACCCGCCGGCAGTGTCGTGGAGACACCCGTCGGGGGATGGGGGACCCACCCCGTCGACGTCGACGGCCGGTACCGGGAGGATCTCGCCGAACGCACCCGCATCCTCGCCGAGGACCCCACCCGGTTCCAGGCTCTGCCGCACATGGAGATCGCCCAGTGGGACGCGATGCTCACCCTCATGCGGATGCTCACCGACGCCCACCCCGAGACGTTCTCGCTCGACGGGGACGGTGTGGCCCGGCGATTCACCAACCGGGCACTCGGCGTCGAACAGTCCTTCGTGTTCGGTGATCCGTCCACCCTGCCCGAACCACCCCTGCTGTTCGTCGGCAGGCACCTCCAGGAGGACGTCGTGCTGCTCGACCAGCGTGAGGGTGCCCTCTGGGGCGACGCCGGACTGGTGACCTTCGCCGCCGACTGGTCGCTGCGCTTCGACGTCGGCATGAGCTTCCTGCAGATCCACGGGCCCGTCCCGCGCGTGCACACCGAAGGGGTCATCCCGCGCGCCCAGCAGTTCCTCATGGGCCTGCAGCCCGGCCGGCAGTACCGCCGCACCAACTGGTCGCTCAGCGTCGACCGCCTCCTCGACCAGTCCACCGAGACCTATCCCGTGTGGGGACGCGACCGGCGGCTGCTCGCCGAGGGGCCGCTCGAGGACGTGGGGCGCCGGCTGAACCTGCGCGTCGAGGTCCAGCACCTCGTGCGCCTCGGTGTCTCCGGCGCGATCATGTTCCTCATCCGCACCTACCTGCTGCCCTTCGAGGACATCGCCCGCGTACCGGAATGGGCCGAGCGGTTGTGCCGTGTCCTCGAGGAGCTGCCCGAGGATATGGCCGACTACAAGGGCATCACCCGCACCCGCGAACCGGGGGTGCGCTGGCTCCGCACCTACGGGGGTGTGCGGTCGTGAAGGCCTCCGGATTCGTCCACGGCGACCCACCCGCACTCGACCGTGCCGGTCGCGCCTTCCTCGTCCTCGCCGCGAGCGACTGCGAACTCGCGCGAAAGGCGTTGCGGCACTGGATGGCCGACGCCTCCGAACTTGGACGCGACGCCGCCGCCCTCTACGACCCGACACCCGGTCGCGCCGCCGAAGCGGTCGCCGCGCTGCGGGCGGGATCACGCATCCTCGTCGCCGGTCCGGCCGCCGAGGCCATGGCCTACACCGCCGCCGCCCGGCAGGCCGGCGCCCTGCCCTGCGAACTCATCACCTACGTCACGTCGACGGTGACGCTGACGGTTTTCTGCCCCCACTGCGAGACGACACAGCGGGCCGACGCGCGACCCGGCGACAGGATCTCGTGCGCCGGGTGCGGGATCTCCCTCGAGATCCGCCCGCACCTGTCGAGTCACCACGGCACCTATCTCGGAGCCGTCGCCTGACAGAACCGACCGGAAGGACCGAATGTGACCGTTACCAGCGACCTGTCCTATCTCCCGTGGCCTTTTCTCGAAGGTGAGAACAGATTCCGCTACGGGGTCAACGTCGAACCCGCCCGCCGCCGCGTCGACACGTTCGCCGGCGGCTGGGGCGAACACATCGTCGACCTCGGACCTGACTACGTCGAGATGATGGCCCTGCGACAGGGGATCCTCGAGCGGGACCCGCACCGGGTCCGCTACCTCCCGCACATGACCCCGGCCTCGTGGGACCTGCTGATGTTCTACTTCCGCGAGATGGCCGCGTCGTATCCCGACCTCATGACCCTCGACCGCCTCGGATCCGGATACCGTTGGCGCAACCAACCTCTCGGAATCGACTGCACCTTCGTCCCGGGTGATCCGGAGACGCTGCCCGAACACCCGCTGGTGTTCGTCGCCTGCCAGATCCCCGACGACGTCCTGCTCGTCACCGAACGCGACGGCCACCTCTACTTCGACGCCGCCGTGGTGACCTCCTCCGCCGACTGGTCGGTGAAATTCGACATCGGCATGAGCATGCACGAGATCCACCGTCCCGTACCCGGTCTCACGCGCGACGGGGTCACCGACCGGGCCGAGCAGTTCCTGCGCCGGCTCACCGCCGACCAGCCCTACCGACGGGTGAACTGGACCTTCTCGGCCGTCGGCTCGCGGCGCCGCGACACGAGCCTCGAGACGATGCCCGAGTGGATGGACGACATCCCCCGCCTGATGGCCGAGAAGGACTGGGGGAGGATCCAGCTGCGCATCGAACTCGAGCACCTCATCCGGCTGCCGACGACCGGTGCGATCGTGTTCAACATCCGCACCTACATGGCACCCCTCGCCGAGATCGCCGCCTACCCGCAGTGCGCGTACCAGCTCGCCGACATCGTCGAGGAGCTGCCGCGCGAGATCGCGCAGTACAAGGGCATCGACGAGTACCGGATGGAGGCGATGGCCTGGCTGCGCGAACGAGCAGCCTGAGGCCGCGGGGCCCCTTCACCGCGCGCCCGAGGTCGGTGGCCGGTCCTACGATGACGGCCATGGCCGCACCCAGGATCGACGTGGACGAACGCCGGGCACGACTGGCCGTCCGGCACCGGTTGCATCCCGCCCACCGCGCCCCCGACGCCGTCGACGCGGCGACGTCCCTGGTGTGCCTGCACGGCACCGACCCGGCGACCGTCTACCTGTCGGCGTGGGCACGTGTGGACGGGTTCACCGTGGCCGACCTCGACAGGGCGCTCTACGACGACCGCACCATGGTCAAACACATGGCCATGCGGCGCACCGTCTTCGTCGTCCCGCTCGACACCCTCCCGGTGGTGCAGGCCGGGGCGAGCGCCCGGGTTGCCGCCGCACAACGGCGCACGGTCGTCAAGGACGTCGTGAAGGCCGGATTGCACGACGACGGCGAGAGCTGGCTCGACGAGGTGAGCCGCCACATCCTCGCCGCCCTGGCCGACGGGCGGGAGGCGACATCGAGCGAGCTCAAGGCCGAGATCCCGCTCCTCGACGGCGCGCTGGAGTTCGGTGCCGGCAAATCCTGGGGTGGGCCGGTCACCTTCGCGCCTCGCGTGCTCACGGTGCTCTCCGCCGAGGGGAAAGTGGTCCGGGCGTCGAACAAGGGGTCGTGGCGGGTTTCGCGCCCCACCTGGACGCCCACCGAGTCGTGGCTGGGCTCGGCCGTCGACCCCGTCGACGAGGCGACGGGTGTGCGCGAACTCGTGCGGATGTGGCTGCGCGCATTCGGTCCCGGCACCGAGGGGGATCTGAAATGGTGGCTCGGCTCCACCCTCACTGCCGTCCGCGCGGCCCTCGCCGAACTCGACGTGGTGGAGGTCGATCTCGACGGCCGTCCCGGCTACCTCCTGGCCGACGACGTGGACGAGCCCGCTCCCGTCGAACCGTGGGGTGCGCTGCTGCCCGGTCTGGACCCCACGGTCATGGGGTGGACCGAACGCGAGTGGTATCTGGGGCCGTACAGGGAGGCGCTGTTCGACTCCAACGGCAACGCCGGTCCCACCGCCTGGTGGGACGGACGGATCGTCGGCACGTGGTGGCAGACCGACACGGGAGCGGTGAGCCTGCGTCTGCTCGAGGACATCGGCGCCGAGGGCACCGCGGTGTTACGCGAGGAAGCCGCCCGCCTCGACGACTGGCTGGGTGGGGTGCGGGTGATGCCGCGGTTCCCCACGCCCCTCGCGAAGGAACTGGCGACGGAAGGCAGGTCGTCGGGCACGTCTTCGTCGTAGGCTGCCGACATGGCCGTCGAACCGAGAACCGCCACGCGCCGCGACATTCCGGTCTTCGCTCGGGTGATCGCCGAGGCGTTCTTCGACGATCCGGTCTTCGCGTGGATGTTCCCGGACGAGGAGCACCGTATCCGCCGCATGACCCGTTTCTTCGCCGCCGACGCCCGCCACCACATGGTGCCGTTGGGAGCCACCGACATCGCCGAGTCCGGTGGGACCGTCGGAGGCGCGGCGATGTGGGCGCCGCCCGGACGATGGCGCACCGATGCGTGGACCTCGCTCCGCCTCCTGCCCGGCTTCTACGCCGCGCTCGGCCGCTACATGAAGCGGGGAGGGCAGGTCAACGTCACCCTCGACGCGGCGCATCCGGACGAACCGCACTGGTACCTGTCGACGATCGGCACCTCACCTGATGCGCGGGGGACCGGCCTCGGCAAAGCCCTGATGAAGGCCGGCCTCGACCGCGCCGACGCCGAACACGCTCCCGCCTACCTCGAGTCGAGCAAGGAATCGAACGTTCCCTACTACGAGCGGTTCGGGTTCGAGGTCACCCGCGCCATCGTCATCCCCGGTGGTGGGCCGACCCTGTGGGGGATGTGGCGGCAGCCGCGCTGACGGGATGCTTCCCGCCTTCGGATCAGGCGCCCTGCCAGACGGTGTCGAACGGGGTGTTGGCGGACACGCGGCCCTTGATCCCGGTCGTGACGAAATCCTTCGCGCGGGCTGCGGCGTCGGCGACCGACGCGCCCTTCGCGAGTTCGGCGGTGATCGCGGCGGCGAGGGTGCAGCCGGCGCCGGAGACACGCTCGTTGCCGACCTTCGGTGCCGTCAGCAGGGTGACGTCGGAGCCGTCGAACAGCACGTCCACGGCGTCCTCGCCGTCGAGTTCGACGCCGCCCTTCGCGACGACGTACTTCGGGCCGAGGTCGTGGATGCGACGCGCCGCCTCGATGAGCTGGTCGACCGAGGTGATCTCGTCCATCCCGGACAGGGTGCGTGCCTCGAACAGGTTCGGGGTGACGACCGTGGCGTGGGGGAGCACCTGCGCGCGCAGGGCGTTGTCGGTGTCGAGGGCCGCGCCGGCCTCCTGGCCCTTGCAGATCAGGACCGGGTCGAGCACGACGTGCCGCCAGTCCTGCTTCTTGAGACCTTCGGCGACGACGTCGATCGTCGCGGGCGTGCCCAGCATGCCGATCTTCACCACGTCGAGATTGTGGGCGGCGGTGGCGGCCTCGATCTGCTCGGCGATCACGTCGGCCGGGACGGGGAAGAAGCGGTGGCCCCAGTTGTTCTTCGGGTCGAACGAGACGATGCACGTCGTGGTGCCCACCCCGTACACACCGAGCTGCTGGAACGTCTTGAGGTCGACCTGCAGACCGGCGCCACCGGTCGCTTCCGAGCCGGCGATGACGTATGCGAGGTCGACCATGTGAGTGCTCCGTTCGGACTGGTGACGGCGTTGCCACGGGATGTACCCGCCGAACGACCAGGTTACAGACGAACTCGGTGCCACCCTGCGGACCGCCCACCGCCGCTCCCGATATCGTCCAGGCATGACGGCCTTCCACGAGCTCGACGACTACCTGGCGCTTCCTCGCGTCACCTCCCTCACGATGTCTCCGGACGGGAATCGCCTGGTGATCACGCAGTCGACGCTCGACGACAAGGCCACCTCGTACACCGAGGCTCTGTGGGAGGTGGATCCCGAAGGCAACGCCCCGGCGCGACGCCTCACCCACGGCACCACGGGTGAATCGAACCCGACCTTCACCGCGTCCGGCGACCTGCTGTTCACCGCCGCCCGGGGCAAGGACGATCCGCCGGTGTCGCTGTGGCGACTGCCCGCGGCGGGCGGTGAGGCCGAGCAGGTCGGATCCCGCAGGGGTGGATTCGCATCGGTGCACGCGGCGTCCGAAGCCGACCGGATCGTCCTCGTCGCGTCCGTCCTCGGCCACAGCGAGTCCGACGACGAACGGATCCGGGACGCCCGCAAGGACGGGGCCGTGACCGCGGTGCTGCACACGGGCTATCCGGTGCGCTACTGGGACCACGATCTCGGGCCCGACCAGCCGCACCTGCTCGTCCCGGACAAGAGCGGCGACGGGTTCACCGACCTCACGCCCGGGATCCGAGGGTCGCTGCGGGATGGCTCCGTCGACATCGCTGCCGACGGTTCGTTCGCCGCCGCGACGTGGGTGGTCCCCGGTCCGCTCGCCTCGCGCCGCATCACGCTCGTGCGGGTCGATCTCGGCACCGGCCTGCGCACCCCGCTCGTCGACGACGAGACCGGCGACGTGACGCACCCGTCGATCTCGCGCGACGGGACGAAGCTCGCCTACCTGCACGAATCGATGAGCGACGCGGAGAACCCTCCGCAGATCACCGTCCGCGTCCTGGACATCGCGAGCGGAACCACGACCGTCGAGGCCCCCGAATGGGACAGACGTCCCACTTCCGTCACCTGGCTGCCCGACGGTTCCGGTCTCGTGCTCACCGCCGACGATCACGGACGCGCGCCGGTGTTCGTGCAGCGACTCGGGTCAGCACAGCCCGACCGCCTCACGACGGACGACGCCGCCTACACGGACGTCCACATCGCACCCGACGGCAGCACGGCATACGCGCTGCGGGCCTCCTACGAAGCACCGCCGCACCCCGTGCGCATCGACCTCACCGGACCCGACGCCGGCACCGTCACGCCGCTACGTGCTCCCGCTGCGCTCCCGGAACTTCCGGGACATCTCGTGGAACTGACCACCGAGGCCTCCGACGGCACGCCGGTGCGGGCGTGGTTCGCGCTTCCGCACACGGCGTCCGCCGACGGCCCCGCGCCGATGCTTCTGTGGGTGCACGGCGGTCCGCTGAGCAGCTGGAACACCTGGTCGTGGCGCTGGAACCCGTGGCTCCTCGTCGCCCGCGGCTATGCGGTGCTGCTGCCCGATCCCGCACTGTCCACCGGCTACGGCGACGACTTCGTGCGGCGTGGCTGGGGACGGTGGGGGAGCGAACCGTACACCGATCTGATGGCCGTCACGGATGCCGCGGTCGCGCGTGAGGATATCGACGAGGAGCGGACCGCGGTGATGGGCGGATCGTTCGGTGGATATCTCGCCAATTGGATCGCCGGGCACACCGACCGGTTCCGCGCGGTCGTCACCCACGCGGGTCTGTGGGCGCTGGACCAGTTCACCCCGACCACCGACGTTGCCTGGTACTGGCAGCGGGAGATGACCCCGGAGATGGCGGTCGAGAACTCACCGCACCTGTTCGTCGCCGACATCGTCACGCCCATGCTCGTGATCCACGGCGACAAGGACTATCGCGTCCCGATCGGCGAAGCCCTGCGCCTGTGGTACGAGCTGCTCAACGAATCGGGTCGACCCGCCGAGGACGACGGCACCACCGTCCACCGCTTCCTGTACTTCCCGTCCGAGAACCACTGGGTGCTGAAGCCTCAGCACTCGAAGATCTGGTACCGGACCGTCGAGGCGTTCCTGTCCGAGCACGTGCTCGGCCGCCCGCTCGACCTGCCGGACGAGCTGGGCTGACCGAGGACGTCCGCTCGGGGTCTACTGCCTCGCTATTCGGGCGGGCGCGGCTGGTCGCCCGGCGAGACCGGCGGACGCGGGGGCTCGTCGGTGGCCGGTGTCGACTCGCTCGTCGCGGAACCGGAACCGGCCGAGTGCTGACCCGATCCGCCGCGATGGGTGACCTTCTCGGCGAGACCACCGACCGTCTCCTGGAGGTGCGGTGCCTTCTCCTTCACGACGCCGGCCGCTTCCGTCACCTTGTCCTGTACCGCAGGAATGACCTTTTCCTGCACTGCCGGGTTGTGCCACAGCTCGTTCGAACGCCCCCGCATCTTGTCGTAGGTCTCGCGTCCCGCCCGGGTCCCCGCGACGAATCCCGCGGCCGCACCTGCAGCGAAGATCAATGCCCGCATCATGACGGTGTCCTCCGTCCTGTCCGTTCGGCGTCCGCGCATTCGGCCGCCCGGCACTGCGATACCCGGTCGGGGAGCGGGCCACACTCTTCTGTCGCGACCCCTGTCCGGCTCTGTCGCGACCCTTGTCCATCTCTGTCATGGCCCGTGTCCAGGAGGTTCGCCGCGACGCTTACGATTGACGGGTGACCAGTGCGCCAGAGAACTCGCAGAACCCCGCCGACGCCCTTCCCAAGAGCTGGGACCCCAGCGCCGTCGAAGCGGAGCTCTACCAGCAGTGGGTCGACGCCGGCTACTTCGAGGCCGACCCCACGAGCGACAAGCCCGGGTACTCGATCGTCCTGCCGCCGCCGAACGTCACCGGCAGCCTGCACATGGGTCACGCCCTCGACCACACCCTCATGGACGTGCTCTCCCGCCGTAAGCGCATGCAGGGCTACGAGGTGCTGTGGCTGCCCGGCATGGACCACGCCGGCATCGCCACCCAGACCGTCGTCGAGAAGCAGCTCGCCGCCGACGGCAAGAAGAAGGAGGACCTCGGTCGCGAGGCCTTCATCGAGAAGGTCTGGCAGTGGAAAGCCGAGTCCGGCGGCATGATCCAGGGCCAGATGCGTCGCATCGGCGACGGTGTGGACTGGTCGCGCGACCGCTTCACCATGGACGAGGGGCTGTCCCGCGCGGTGCAGACGATGTTCAAGCGCCTCTACGACGAGGGGCTGATCTACCGCGCCGAGCGCCTGGTCAACTGGTCGCCCGTGCTGCAGACCGCGATCTCCGACATCGAGGTGAAGTTCGAGGAGGTCGAGGGCGAACTCGTCTCCCTGCGCTACGGCTCCCTGAACGACGACGAGCCGCACGTCGTCGTCGCTACCACTCGTGTGGAGACGATGCTCGGCGACACCGCTGTCGCGGTGCACCCCGAAGACGAGCGCTACAAGGACATCATCGGCACGACGCTCGAGCACCCGATCACCGGCCGGCAGATCCCGATCATCGCCGACGAATACGTCGACCCCGAATTCGGTACGGGCGCAGTGAAGATCACGCCTGCGCACGACCCCAACGACTTCGAGATGGGCCTGCGGCACGACCTGCCGATGCCCACGATCATGGACAAGGCCGGTCGTATCGCCGACTCCGGCACCCGCTTCGACGGCATGGACCGTTTCGAGGCGCGCATCGCGATCCGCGAGGAACTCGCCGCGCAGGGCCGCGTCGTCGCCGAGAAGCGCCCCTACCTGCACAGCGTCGGCCACTCCGAGCGGTCCGGCGAGACCATCGAGCCGCGGCTGTCGATGCAGTGGTGGGTCAAGGTAGACAAGCTCGCCAAGGCTGCCGGCGACGCGGTGCGCAACGGTCACACCGTCATCCACCCGGCGAGCCAGGAACCGCGCTGGTTCGACTGGGTCGACAACATGCACGACTGGTGCATCTCGCGTCAGCTGTGGTGGGGTCACCGCATCCCGATCTGGTACGGCCCGAACGGCGAGGTCGAGTGCTTCGGCCCCGACGAGATCGCCCCCGAGGGCTGGGAGCAGGACCCGGACGTGCTCGACACGTGGTTCTCGTCCGGCCTGTGGCCGTTCTCCACGATGGGCTGGCCGGAGAAGACCCCCGAGCTCGACAAGTTCTATCCCACCAGCGTTCTCGTCACCGGCTACGACATCCTGTTCTTCTGGGTCGCCCGCATGATGATGTTCGGCACCTACGTGTCGGGTGACGACGCGGTGCACCAGGCGCAGGTGCCGTTCCGGGATCTGTTCCTGCACGGCCTCGTCCGCGACCAGTTCGGCAAGAAGATGTCGAAGTCGCGCGGCAACGGCATCGACCCGCTCGACTGGGTCGAGCGTTTCGGCGCCGACGCCCTGCGCTTCACGCTGGCGCGCGGCGCGAACCCGGGTGGCGATCTCGCCGTCGGTGAGGACCACGCCCAGTCGTCGCGCAACTTCGCGAACAAGCTGTTCAACGCGACCAAGTTCGCATTGATGAACGGCGCGGTGATCGGCGAGCTCCCGGCCCGCCAGCAGCTCACCGACGCCGACCGGTGGATCCTCGACCGCCTCGAGCAGGTGCGGACCGAGGTCGACGCGGCCTTCGATCATTACGAGTTCTCGAAGGCGTGCGAGGCGCTCTACCACTTCGCGTGGGACGAGGTCTGCGACTGGTATCTCGAGCTCGCCAAGGTCCAGCTCGCCGAGGGCAGCGCCCACGCCGACGGCACCAAGGTTGTGCTCGGCACCGTCCTCGACCAGCTGCTGCGCCTGCTGCACCCGGTCATCCCGTTCGTCACCGAGACCCTGTGGAAGGTGCTCACCGGCGGCGAGTCCGTCGTCGTCGCGTCCTGGCCCGAGACGTCCGGCATCGCCACCGACGAGACCGCGGCGCAGCGGGTCGCCGACCTGCAGAGGCTCGTCACCGAGATCCGCCGGTTTCGCAGCGACCAGGGTCTCAAGCCGTCGCAGAAGGTCGCGGCCCGGCTCGTCGGTGTCGAGGACGCCGATCTCGTCGCGCAGGTGCCGGCCGTGCAGTCGCTCGCGCGCCTGACCGCGCCGGAGGACTCGTTCTCGGCCACCGCGTCGATCGAGGTCCGGCTGAGCCGCGCGACGGTCACCGTCGAGCTCGACACCTCCGGCAGCATCGACGTCGGCGCCGAGATCGCGCGCCTGCGCAAGGATCTCGCCGCCGCGGAGAAGGAACTGACGGGCACCTCCGCGAAGCTGTCGAACGAGGCCTTCGTCGCGAAGGCACCCGATCAGGTGGTCGAGAAGATCCGCGGTCGCAAGCAGATCGCGGAAGAGGAGATCGCACGGATCACCGCACGACTGAAGGAGCTGGGCGCGGCGTGAGCACCGACACCCCGGGGGCGCCGTCCCCGGTGGACCTGGCCGAACTGACGCTCGTCGAAGCCGAGCTCGACAAGCGCTGGCCGGAGACGAAGATCGAGCCGTCCCTGGCGCGGATCGCCGCGCTCATGGACATCCTCGGGTCGCCGCAGAACAGCTACCCGTCGATCCACGTCGCCGGCACGAACGGCAAGACGTCGACGACCCGGATGATCGACGCGCTGCTCACCCGCATGCACCACCGCGTCGGCCGGACGACGAGCCCGCACCTGCAGCTCGCCACCGAGCGGATCAGCATCGACGGCGCGCCGGTCTCGCCGCGGACCTACGTCGACACCTACCGCGACATCGAACCGTACGTCCGGATGATCGATGAACAGTCCGAGGCGGCCGGTGGCCCGAAGATGAGCAAGTTCGAGGTCACCACCGCCATGGCGTTCGCGGCGTTCGCCGATGCACCCGTCGACGTGGCGGTCGTCGAGGTGGGTCTCGGCGGACGGTGGGACGCCACCAACGTCGTCACCGGGCAGGTCGCGGTGATCACGCCCGTCGGGATCGACCACACGGGTTATCTGGGCGACACCCTCACGGAGATCGCGGGGGAGAAGGCCGGGATCATCAAGAAGGCACCCGACGACGGTCTCGTGCCCCGCGACACCGTGGCGATCATCGCGCAGCAGGATCCGGAGGCGATGGACGTGCTGCTGCGGCAGGCCGTCGAGGCCGACGCGGCCGTGGCCCGTCAGGGATCCGAGTTCGCGGTGGTGCGGCGTGCGGTCGCCGTCGGCGGACAGCAGATCGACCTGCAGGGTCTCGGGGGTCTCTACACCGACATCTTCCTGCCGCTCCACGGCGAGCACCAGGCGCACAACGCGTCGGTCGCGCTGGCCGCGGTCGAGGCGTTCTTCGGGGCGGGCCCCGGCAAGCAGCTCGATGTCGAGGCGGTGCGCGACGCGTTCGCGTCGGTGACCACGCCGGGCCGGCTCGAGCGGGTGCGCAATGCGCCCACCGTCTTCCTCGACGCCGCGCACAACCCGCACGGCGCGAAGGCCCTCGCGGCCGCGCTCGCCCAGGAATTCGACTTCCGCAAGCTCGTGGGCGTCGTGAGCGTGATGGCCGACAAGGACGTCGCGGGTCTGATCGAGGCGCTCGAACCGGTCTTCGACGAGATCGTCGTCACCCACAACGGGTCGCCGCGAGCGATGGACGTCGACGATCTCGCGAACATCGCCGTCGCCCGATTCGGCGACGAACGGGTCGTCACCGCGGCGACGCTCCCGGATGCGATCGAAACCGCGATCGCGATCGCGGAGGAGGTCGGCGAGCCCGGCGAAGCGGTGTCGGGCGCCGGGGTCGTGGTCACCGGTTCGGTGGTGACCGCAGGTGCGGCCCGCAGTCTGTTCGGAAAGGATCCCGCGTGAGCAACGACAAGCCGGAGGAACAGAAGTTCCGGCCGCCGACGACGGACCCCTGGAAGGGCTTCCGCGGCGTGATGGCGGGAACGCTCGTGCTCGAGGCGATCGTGGTGCTGCTGGTGCTGCCGGTGATCGCGACCGTCGGCGGGGGACTGAGCGCGTGGTCGACGACCTACGTCGTGGGCCTCGCCGTTCTCATGTTCCTCGGAGCCGGGGTGCAGAAGAAGTCGTGGGCGATCCCGTTCAACATCACGTTGCAGGTGCTCGCCGTGCTGGGCTTCTTCGTCGACCTCGCGTTCGGTGCGGTGGGTGTGCTCTTCGCCGCGGTGTGGGCGTACATCTTCTACCTGCGCAAGGACATCAGGGATCGCGAATCCAGGGGTCTGCTGCCGGGCCAGCGGGACGACCTCTAGGCTTGTCGCGTGACTGAGCGGACCCTGGTACTGATCAAGCCCGACGGCGTCGCACGCCGTCACGTCGGAGAGATCCTCTCGCGCATCGAGCGCAAGGGGCTGGACATCGTGGCTCTCGAGCTGCGCACCGCGACCGAGGAGGTCGCCGGAGCGCACTACGCCGAGCACGAGGGCAAGCCCTTCTACCCCTCGCTGATCGAGTTCATCACCGGCGGCCCCCTCGTGGCCGCGGTCCTCGAAGGCCCCCGCGCGATCGCGGCGTTCCGGCAGCTCGCCGGTGGCACCGATCCGGTCGAGAAGGCCGTGCCCGGCTCGATCCGTGGCGACCTCGGCCTGGATCCGGGCGAGAACCTGGTCCACGGCTCCGACTCGGTGGAGTCCGCCGAGCGCGAGATCGCTCTCTGGTTCCCCGCCCTGGCTGCGAAGTAACAGCCCCGCACGAGCGGCGCCTGGCGTGTCGCTCACGAAACCTCTCGGGCGTCGCGCTTCGCGCCTCCCGACACCGCCGACGGCGCCCTCCGGGGCGCCGTTGGCGTATCCGTGCATCTCCGTGTGGGATACTGGCAGAGGTTGCCCCGCACACACCGCGTGCGGAGCGGCCGAACGACATCACGGATCGATGCCCGACATCGCTGTGGCCGAGGACGAAGGAGACACCTCGCTCGGCGGCACGCTGGATGTTCCGGCGCTCGACCCGCGATCAAGCCAGGCATTGCTCGGCCGTGCAGTGAAAACGGGCACCGGACGACCGCGCGATGCGAGACCGGAAGGACTCGCGCCCACCCGGCGCGAGTACACAAGCTGCGCCCCCGCGTGGCCGCTCACATCGCTGTTGTCGGTGGTGGACGCGCCCGGGGGCCTTAGGAGACCTACGTGGCCGATCAAGAGCCGCCGGAGAACAACTCGATCGAAGCGTCGGACACAGGGGGACGGAACCTCCTCGGTCTGCCTGCCAAGATCCGCGTCCATGCCCTCGCCAAGCTGCTGGGGCTGACCAGTAAGCAGGTGATCGCGAAAGCCGCCGAGCGCGGCACCGAGCTGCGCAGTGCGCACTCGACCCTCCCACGCGATGTCGCGGAGGACCTGCACGCTGCGTTGAGCGACGACACGGGCACGGCCGAGCCCGCCGTGCAGGAAGCCGAGACGGCTCCCGAAGCTGCAGCCGAGACGGCTCCCGAAGCTGTGGCGGAGACGGCTCCCGAGGCCGAGGCCGTGCCGGAGCCTGCCGTCGAGACGACTCCCGCGCCTGCGACCGAGGCTGCGGAGACCGCCGAGGCCGTGCCGGTCGAGGGTGACGAGCTGCGACCCGCCGAGAAGACCGCGGACGAGACCGCACCGCAGGCACTCGACATCCCCTCCGTCGGAGGACCTACCGGGCTGTTCACCTCGGTGGAGCAGAGCACGCCGCTGTTCGAGATGCCCGAGCCGTCCACCACGGCCGAGCCGATCGTCGCTGCACCGCTGTTCCTCCAGCCCGAGGTGCCCACGCCTGCCGAGGAGGAGGAGACCCGCCCGCGTCGCCGGCGCGCACGCCGCGGCAAGGACACCGAGCAGGCACCGGCCGAGGACGAGCAGCAGACCGCCGAGCCGGCCGCCGCCGAGTCCACCGAGGAAGCGCCGTCGCAGCAGGCGGACGAAGACCAGGACGACCAGCCGCGTCGCCGCCGCCGCGGACGTCGCGGTCGTGGACGTGGCCGCGGGGACGGCACCGACACCGACCAGCAGGACGAGACGACCGCGACCGGCGAGGACTCCGAGTCCGCCGCCGCGGAGACGGAGAAGTCCGCGGCCGCGGAGACGGAGAAGTCCGCCGAAGCGGAGTCCACCGCAGCGGAGACTCCCGCCGAGGAGACCGCCGGCACCGAGGAGAGCACCTCCGACGAGTCCGCCTCGGGCGACGAGCAGAGCAGCGACGAGCACGACACCGACGACGAGCAGGGCGGGGGGACGTCCCGTCGTCGCCGCCGTCGCCGTCGCCGTCGCGGTTCCGACACCGACACCGCGAGCACCGACGACGACTCGGTTCCCACGGTCGTCCACGAGCGGGAGCCGCGTCCGAAGAGCCGCGCCAAGGACGAGGTCCAGGGCATCAGCGGTTCGACGCGCCTCGAGGCGAAGCGTCAGCGTCGCCGCGACGGTCGCGAGGCCGGTCGCCGCCGGCCCCCGATCCTCACCGAATCCGAGTTCCTCGCCCGCCGCGAGGCTGTCGACCGGGTCATGGTCGTGCGCGAACGCACGGGCGGTTCCCACGCGGGCATGACGCAGGTCGCGGTGCTCGAGGACGGCATCCTCGTCGAGCACTTCGTCACGACCTCCGGTTCGGCGTCGATGGTCGGCAACATCTACCTCGGTCGCGTGCAGAACGTGCTCCCGTCCATGGAGGCGGCGTTCATCGACATCGGCCGTGGCCGCAACGGCGTGCTCTACGCGGGTGAGGTGAACTGGGAGGCCGCCGGCCTCGGAGGCAACTCCCGCAAGATCGAGCAGGCCCTCAAGCCCGGCGACCAGGTGGTCGTGCAGGTCAGCAAGGACCCGGTCGGTCACAAGGGCGCGCGTCTGACCACCCAGATCAGCCTCGCCGGACGCTTCCTGGTCTACGTGCCGGGAGGTTCGTCCACGGGCATCAGCCGCAAGCTCCCCGACACCGAGCGCAAGCGTCTGAAGGACATCCTCCGCGAGATCGTCCCCTCCGAGGCGGGCGTGATCATTCGTACCGCCGCCGAGGGCGTGAGCGAGGAGGAACTCTCGCGCGACGTCACCCGCCTGCAGACGCAGTGGGAGTCGATCCGCGAGCAGTCCGAGAAGCTGCAGGCCGACGCCTCGGGCCAGCCGAAGACGCTCTACGAGGAGCCGGATCTGCTCGTGAAGGTCGTGCGAGACCTGTTCAACGAGGACTTCTCCAAGCTCGTCATCGAGGGCGACTCGGCGTGGAACACCGTCGAGAGCTACATCCGGACGGTCGCACCCGACCTGCTGCCGCGCGTCGAGCGCTACCGTTCGGAGAACTCGGTGGACGTCTTCGGTGCGCACCGCATCGACGAGCAGCTCGCGAAGGCTCTCGACCGCAAGGTGTGGCTGCCCTCCGGCGGCACGCTCGTCATCGACCGCACCGAGGCGATGACCGTCATCGATGTCAACACCGGCAAGTTCACCGGTTCCGGCGGCAACCTCGAGGAGACGGTCACCCGTAACAACCTCGAGGCGGCCGAGGAGATCGTCCGCCAGATGCGCCTGCGCGACATCGGCGGCATGATCGTCGTCGACTTCATCGACATGGTCCTCGAGTCGAACCGCGACCTCGTACTGCGTCGCCTGACCGAGGCCCTCGGCCGGGACCGCACCCGCCACCAGGTCTCGGAGGTCACCTCGCTCGGCCTGGTCCAGATGACGCGCAAGCGGCTCGGGACCGGTCTCGTCGAGGCGTTCTCCACCACCTGTGAGCACTGCAGCGGCCGCGGCCTCATCGTGCACTCGGAGCCGATCGAGTCGAAGTCCTCGGACGACTCCGGTCGTTCGTCCGGCGGTGGTTCGCGGCGTAAGCGTGGACGCGACAAGAGTTCGCAGGAGCCCGCCGCCGAGACGCACACGACGCCGTCGCCCGAAGAGGTCGTCAAGCGTGCCGCGCACCCCGTCGCGCTCGCGATGGCCGCGCACAACTCGACACCGGCCGCGGACGCTCCGGCTGCAGAGCCGGCAGCGACCGAGACCGCATCCGAGGCGGCGTCCGCACCTGCGGGCGACGTCGACCCGGTCAAGGTCACCGAGCCGCTGCGGGCCGTCGAGCCCGAGAAGGTCGCCGCACCGACGAAGGAGCCCGTCGCAGGGGAGGACGCCACCACGGTGACGACCGCCTCCGACGAGCCCGCCGAGATCGAGGCAGAGGTCGCAGCAGCCGAAGCCGCGGTCGTGGAGACCGCTGTTCCCGAGGCTGCCGTGTCCGAGACGGCCGTCTCCGGCGCAGGGGAGAGCACCGACGGAGCGGCTTCCGTCGAGGCCGCAGGACCGGCTCCCCGTCGCCGTCGGGCACGCAGGGTCGCCCGGGCGGCCGCAGCGCCCGCCGGGGACGGTGGGCCTACAGCCAAGGTGTTCGTCGTCCCCGCGACGACCGGGTCGTCCACGGGGGCCGAGTCGGACTCCCGGCCGAGCACACCGGTCGAGACGCCGGTGGAGATCGTGCGGCGACCGCGTTCGCGGCGTGCCGCAGGGCGCCCCGCCGGACCTCCGGTGGACGCCGAAGCGTGACCCTCCGCTTCCGGGCCGGTCACGACCGGCCCGGAAGCGGGCACTACCGTGCCACCCGGTTTGACCCTGGGAGTCACCTTCCCGTAATCTTGTTCAGTCGCTACTCGGCGATAGTGCCCAGCCGCGTCCGGATTCAGGATGCCGGCGGGACCCGAGTCAGCAACCACACCAGACCAGTCGCGTCCGCAGCACTGTGGCGCGAGCACGTTCGAAGAAGCAAGGGGTAGCCGTCCGATGGCAACGTACGCGATCGTCAAGACCGGCGGTAAGCAGTACAAGGTCGCTGAAGGCGACCTCGTCAAGGTCGAGAAGATCGAGGGTGAGCCCGGCGCTGCTGTCTCGCTTGCCCCGGTCCTCGTCGTCGACGGATCCGAACTGACCACCGACGCCGACAAGCTGGCCAAGGTCTCGGTCACCGGCGAGATCGTCGAGCACACCAAGGGCCCGAAGATCCGCATCCACAAGTTCAAGAACAAGACCGGGTACCACAAGCGCCAGGGCCACCGTCAGAAGCTGACGGTCGTCAAGGTCACCGGCATCAAGTAAACCGAGCTTCGAGCTTCAACCCCAGGAGGGTTCGTCATGGCACACAAGAAGGGCGCATCCAGCTCCCGTAACGGTCGCGATTCGAACGCACAGCGACTCGGCGTCAAGCGCTTCGGTGGCCAGGCCGTCAACGCCGGCGAGATCATCGTGCGCCAGCGCGGCACCCACTTCCACCCCGGCGTGAACGTGGGACGCGGCGGCGACGACACGCTGTTCGCCCTCGCGGCCGGTGCCGTCGAGTTCGGTACCAAGCGCGGTCGCAAGACCGTCAACATCGTTCCGGCTGCGGCAGACGCCTGATCTGCCGTCCGGTAACGGACACCGCGGGACCAGCTCCCGCGACATACTCCCAATAGGGGCGGGCCAGGGTCGCACACCCTGACCCGCCCTTGTTGCGTTGATCACCAGGTTTGTTTTTTAGGACGAGAGAAGGTCCACCCATGTCCCGCTTCATCGACCGGGTGGTGCTGCACGTCAGCGCCGGCAAGGGCGGCAACGGCTGCGCCTCCGTCCACCGCGAGAAGTTCAAGCCGCTCGGCGGCCCCGACGGCGGTAACGGAGGAAACGGCGGCGATGTCGTCCTCGAAGTCGACCGGAACGTCCACACCCTGCTCGACTTCCACTTCCACCAGCACGCCAAGGCGACCAACGGTGCCCAGGGCGCCGGCGGCCACCGCAACGGTGCCAACGGCGGCGACCTCGTCCTGAAGGTTCCCGACGGCACCGTCGTACTCGACCGCGACGGCCGCATCCTCGCCGACCTCGTGGGCACCGGCACGCGTTTCGTCGCCGCGCACGGCGGTCGCGGTGGTCTCGGCAATGCCGCACTCGCGTCTAAGGCACGCAAGGCCCCCGGCTTCGCGCTCCTCGGTGAGGAAGGCGAGGAACTCGACCTCGTCCTCGAACTGAAGTCCGTCGCCGACGTCGGCCTCGTGGGCTTCCCCTCGGCCGGCAAGTCGTCGCTCGTGTCGGTGCTGTCGGCCGCCAAGCCGAAGATCGCCGACTACCCGTTCACCACCCTCGTGCCGAATCTCGGTGTGGTGCAGTCGGGCGACACGACCTTCACCGTCGCCGACGTGCCCGGCCTGATCCCCGGCGCCAGTGAGGGTCGCGGCCTCGGCCTCGACTTCCTCCGTCATCTCGAGCGCTGCGCCGTGCTCGCGCACGTTGTCGACTGCGCGACCCTCGAACCCGGCCGCGACCCGATCTCCGACATCGACGCGCTCGAGGCCGAACTCGCCGCCTACCAGCCTGCGCTGTCGGGCGACAGCGGACTCGGCGACCTCGCCGAGCGCCCCCGCATCGTCATCCTCAACAAGGCCGACGTGCCCGACGCGAAAGAACTCGCCGAGTTCGTCACCCCCGAACTCGAGGCCCGTGGCTGGCCGGTCTTCACGATCTCGGCCGTGAGCCGCGACGGCCTGCGTCCGCTGACGTTCGCCCTCGCGAGGATGGTCGACGAGTACCGGGCGGCGCATCCGCCGGCCGCGCCCACCCGCCCGGTGATCCGTCCCGTCGCCCGCGACGAGGAGGCCTTCACCGTGGTCCGCGATCCCGAGGTGCCCGGCGGATTCATCGTGCGGGGCACCCGTCCCGAGCGGTGGGTGCGCCAGACGGCCTTCGACAACGACGAGGCCGTGGGTTACCTCGCCGACCGACTCGCCCGTCTCGGCGTCGAGGACAAGCTCGTCAAGCTCGGCGCGGAACCCGGATGCTGGGTCACCATCGGCGAGGTCGGCTTCGAGTGGGAACCGCAGACGCAGGCCGGCGTGGACGTCGTGCCCACCGGTCGCGGCACCGATGCCCGTCTCGACCAGGTCGACCGCGTCGGCGCTGCCGAGCGTCGCCACGCGAAGAAGGTGCGCCGCGGCCTGGCCACCGACGACGAGTTCGAGTAACCGTCCGCGCGTCCCCACCGTTCAGGAAACCCGAAGCGTACCGAGGAGAACATGAGCGACACCCGGGAGGTCGTCTCCCACGCCCGCAGCGTAGTGGTCAAGATCGGCTCGTCGGCGATCACGAGCCTGGTGGGTGGACTCGACCGTGGCCGGCTCGATCGTCTCGTCGATGCCATCGAGGCCCGCATCCGCACGGGTTCGAGTGTCATCGTGGTCTCCTCGGGTGCGGTCGGTGCCGGGCTCGCACCGCTCGGTCTCACGAGTCGGCCGCGTGATCTCGCGACGAAGCAGGCCGCGGCCAGCGTCGGGCAGCTCACCCTCGCCCACGCCTGGGGCACCTCCTTCGCCCGCTACGACCGCACGGTGGGCCAGGTGCTCCTCACCGCCGACGACATCGGCCGGCGCACTCAGCACCGCAACGCGCAACGCACCCTCGACCGGCTGCGTTCGCTCGGGGCGGTGCCGGTGGTCAACGAGAACGACACCGTCGCGACCGTCGAACTGCGCTTCGGCGACAACGACCGGCTCGCTGCACTCGTCGCGCATCTCATCGGCGCCGACGCGCTGATCCTGCTGTCCGACGTCGACGGCTTGTACGACGGGGATCCCCGCAAGGGCTCCGCGAACCTCATCCCCGAGGTCCGCACCCCCGAGGATCTCGACGGTGTGGTCGCCGGGTCGGGCGGCGCGCTGGGCACCGGTGGCATGGCGTCGAAACTGTCCGCGGCCCGTCTCGCGGCGGACTCCGGCGTGCCGGTGCTGCTCGCCGCGGCCTCCCAGGCCGATCGTGCGCTGGGCGCCGCCGACGTCGGCACGGCCTTCGCGGCCCGCCCACAGCGTCTGTCGGCGCGGCGTTTCTGGGTGCGGCACGCCGCCGACGTCCACGGTTCGCTGTATCTCGACGAGGGTGCCGTGCGGGCCGTGATGGAGCGGCGACGCTCGTTGCTCGCCGCCGGAATCACCGGCACCAGTGGTGGTTTCCACGCCGGCGACGTCGTCGGCATCGTCGCGCCCGACGGCCGCACGGTCGCGCGCGGGGTGGTGGCCTACGACGCGTCCGAACTCGATTTCATGATCGGCTTCTCGACCGGTCAGCTGCCGCCGGATCTCCAGCGACCCGTCGTGCACGCCGACGACCTCGTCCGGGTGGTCTGAGAACCTCACGAAGTCGGTGCGGTCACCGCGTCGGCCAGGAAGGCGAGGGTCTCCGAGGTACCCGCCTCGAGCTTGAGGGTCGCCAGCGCATCCCCGCGGGTGGGGCCACGATTGATCACCACCACCGGGATGTTCCGCTGCACGGCGCGACGTACGAACCGCAACCCCGACTGCACCGTCAGTGAACTCCCGGCGACCAGCAGGGCGTCGGCACCGTCCACCACCGAGAAGGCGAGATCGACGCGCGGGCGCGGCACCGTCTCCCCGAAGTACACGATGTCGGGTTTGAGCATCCCGTCGCAGCGCTCGCAGTCGACGACGACGAAGTCCTCGGTGTCGGTGACCACCGCGTCCGCATCGGGGGCGACCTCGAGACCGGTTGTCGCGCGCATCCGATCGTCGAATCCCGGATTGGCCGCGCACAGCCGTTCGTGCAGCGTGAACCGCGAGATGCGGTGTTCGCACGACAGGCATCGGACCTGCGCGTAGGTGCCGTGCAGGTCGACGACCTGCCGGCTGCCGGCCTTCGTGTGCAGCAGGTCGACGTTCTGGGTGATCGCGCCGACGACCGAACCGGCGCGTTCGAGGGCCGCGAGCGCCCGGTGCCCGGGATTCGGGCGGGCGGCGTCCATGTGCTTCCAGCCGACGTGGTTGCGGGCCCAGTAGCGTTGCCGGAACTCCGCGTCGCCGACGAACTGCTGGTAGGTCATCGGGTTGCGGGGCGGCGAGTCCGGTCCGCGATAGTCGGGGATACCGGAGTCCGTCGACAGCCCGGCGCCGGTGAGAACAGCGATCCGACGGCCGTGCAGGAGAGTGGGCAGGTCGTCGGAACGGAGTGGAACGTCGATCACTCCTTCTACGGTAGGCCGCTTCCGGGAACCGGTGCCGCGGGCAGCAGCGCGCGGACCGCATCGATGGTGTCGGCGTCGGCGGCCGACTTGTCGGGCCGGTACCGCAGCACCCGTGCGAAGCGCAGCGCCACCCCGCCCGGATAGCGGCTGCTCGTCTGCACTCCGTCGAGTTCGATCTCGACGACGATCGCGGGTCGCAGGTGGACGGTGTGCTCGTCGCGGTGTGTCTCGTGGCGTGGGAATTCCTCTGTCTGCCACTGCAGCAGCGCGTCGGTGAGTCCCTTGAACGTCTTCCCGACCATGATCGGCGGACCACCGTCGGGGTCGCGGGCACCGAGGTGCAGGTTGGACAGGAAGCCGGTGCGGCGCCCGTAACCCCATTCGGCGGCGAGCACCACGAGATCCAGGGTGTGCTCGGGTTTGACCTTCTGCCAGGCTCGGCCCCGGCGGCCGGCGGTGTAGGTCGATGTGAGCGACTTCACCATGACGCCCTCGTGACCGTTGCCGAGCGAGTCACCGAGGTGCGCCTCGGCACTGTCGGCGTCCGGAGCGACGAGCGTGGGGATGCGGTGCTCACCCGCGACGCGGGCGAGATGGTCGCGACGCACCGACAGCGGCTCGTCGAGCAGGTCGGCGCCGTCGAGGTGCAGGCAGTCGAAGAAGTACGGGTGGAGAAGCAGTTCGCGTTCGGAGCGGGCACCGAACAGGCTCATGGTCTCCTGGAACGGTCGGGGACGGCCGGCATCGGTGAGCGCGAGTGTCTCGCCGTCGAGCACGACACTGCGGCACGGCAGCGCCCGGACGAGTTCGACCAGTTCGGGGACCGATGCGGTGATGTCGCGCAGCGTGCGGGTGAAGATCCACACCGCGTCCTCGTGGCGGTGCACCTGGATGCGTGCACCGTCGAGTTTGTACTCCACGCTCACCGCCCCGTCGAACTCGATGAGTGCCGCCTCGAGCGACTCGGCGGGTGAGGCGAGCATCGGCCGGACCGGTCGGCCGAGCTCCAGGCCGAACTCCGCCAGCGCGTCGACACCACCCTCGAAGGCCGCCGCTGCGGCCTGCGCGAGTCGGCCCGACAACATCACCGCCCGACGGACCGGTTCGACGGGGAGACCGGCTGCCGCTGCGACCGCATCGGTCATCACCCCTTCGAGCGCGCCCTGCCGCAGCTCACCGCCGAGGAGCGCGACGAGGAAACGCTGCTCGGCCTCGGTGGCCCGTCCGAACAGATCCAGGAGCAGTTGCTGCCGCGCGGCGGTGGATCCGGAACCGGAGATGCCGGCGAGGCGGTCGAGGAAGCCGGACACCTCGTCGACGTCGAGCACGGGATCGTCGGCGACCGGTGCGGAGAGGCCGGCGAGGGTGCGGAAACCGACACCCAGGCGACCCTGGGTCATCTCTCCGGACAACCATGAGACCACCGCTTCGACCTCGTGAGGTTCGGCGCGCCCGAGTAGTTCCCGCAGCAGATCGATCTTGGTGCGTCGTGACCGTGTGGCGGCGACGGCGACGGAGGTGTCGACAACCGAGTGCAGCAGCATCGCTTCGACGTTAGCGCCCGGACGTGCCACGCGGAGGGAATCGTGCGCCGGGGTGTATTTCCGCACGGGGGTGGGAATCGAGAGGCCAGGATGGTGCACAGGACGCCTCCACGCAGGGAGGGACGGGAGACGCGGATGAGCAAGGACGCCGATGCAGTCGAACTCGACGTGGACGGTCGCACGGTGCGCATCTCGCACCCCGAGCGCGTGTACTTCCCCGAGATCGGGGCGACCAAGCTCGACCTCGCGAACTACTACCTGAGCGTGGGGGAGGGGATCGTCCGGGCACTCCGCGAACGGCCCTGCATGCTGCACCGGTTTCCCGACGGGCTCGAAGGGCGGAAGGTACACCAGAAGCGTTTGCCGCGCGGGGCTCCGGACTGGGTCGAGACCGTGCGGGTGCACTTCCCGCGCTACGACCGCGATGCCGACGAACTGTGCGTGACCCATCTCGCCGACGTCGTGTGGGCCGTGCAGATGTCCACCGTGGAGTTCCATCCGTGGAACTCGCGGCGCAGCGACGTGGAGCGACCCGACGAGTGGAGGATCGACCTCGATCCGATGCCCGACTGCGATTTCGACCGGGTCCGGCGTGTCGCGAAGGTGGCGCACGAGGTGCTCGACGAACTCGGTGCCGTGGGCTGGCCGAAGACCTCGGGCGGCGACGGCCTGCACGTCTACGTCCGGATCGCGCCGGAATGGGAGTTCGACGACGTCCGAAGGGCCGCATGGGCTTTCGCGCGGGAGGTGGAACGACGCGCGCCCGGCGACGTGACGACGGCATGGTGGCGCAAGGAACGCGACCCGTCGGCGGTCTTCGTCGACTACAACCAGAACTCGCGCGACCACACGATCGCCAGTGCCTATTCGGTCCGCGGTGTGTCGGAGGCGACGGTCTCCACTCCGGTGCGGTGGGAGGAGATCGACGACCTCGAACCGCGGGACTTCACGATCCGGACCGTGCCGAAGCGGTTCGAGGAACTCGGCGACCTGCACTCGGGTATCGACGACGCGGTCTTCTCCCTCGATCCGCTCCTGGAATGGGCGGAACGCGACGAGAAGCCGTCGGAGTGAGCCCTATGGCCCGGTAACGGTGGCCCGGTAGACGTGGCCTAGTAACCGGCGCTGGGATCGACGACCCCGATCGGCACGAGGCCGGATGCGAAGCGTGTGACGTTCTCGATCACGTGCTCGAGATAGGCCGGGATGCGCAGCGGGGGTGGATTGGCGTCGTGGGGAGTGATCACGGCGTTGGGGAGCGTCCACAACGGATGATCCTCGGGGAGCGGTTCGGGATCGGTGACGTCGAGCCCTGCACCACCGATCGCGCCGGATCGGAGAGCGGCGACGAGAGCGTCGGTGTCGACGAGATCGCCCCGGGCGACGTTGACGACCCACGCCGTGGACTTCATCGCTGCGAGCTCGGTTGCGCCGACGAGCTGCTCGACGTCGAGAGTGGCCGTCGCGGAGATGACGAAATGATCTGCCAGAGGCCATATCTCGTCGATACGTTCGACGGGGAACGTCTCGATGGCTCCCGGCACGGGACGACCGCTGCGGGTGACGGCGAGCGCGCGCGCCCCCAGCGCGGCCAGCATCGGGATCAGCGCCCGGCCGACACCCCCGGCGCCGATGATCCCGACCGTCGCGCCGCGGAGGGTGCCGACGACCGGCGCGAGACTCTCGGGTGTCCACGAGGTGGCCGCCAGATGGGCCGGCAGGGCCCGGACCCCGGCGAGCAGGAGCAGGAGCGCGTGCTCGGCGACGGTCGTGGAGTAGGCCGCGGCCGCCGACGTCCAGGTGACGCGAGGATGGGCCTTGACGACGCCCTGCGACAGCCAGTACTCGACACCGGCGGACGGTAGCTGCACCCAGCGGACGGAGGCGGGGAGGACCTCGGGGAAGTCCTGCGGCCCGGCCGTCCAGACGAGCGCGTCGGGGGTCTCCTCGAGTCCGCAGGGCACGCCGCCCCCGCCCGTGACCGCCCGTTCGAAACGGGGGTCGCGCTCGGGGCCGACAGCGATGCGGGGCGCACGCTCGGGAGTCATGGTCTCGACTCTAAGCGTCCGCCCCTCATCGGTCACGTGGTTACCGCGCTCAGGCGGGTTCGACGATCAACGGGTACACACCGTTCTCGTCGTGCACCTCACGGCCGGTGACCGGGGGATTGAAGACGCACAGCATGCGCATGCGCGTTTCGGGGAGCACGCGGTGACGCTCGTGTCCGTTGAGCAGGTACATCGTGCCCGGAGCGAGGTCGTACTCCACGTCGTTGTCGAGGTCCTGGAGCTTGCCGGTGCCCTCGACGAGCCACACGGCCTCGACGTGGTTGGCGTAGTGGAACTCGTTGACGGTGCCGGGTTCGATGGTGGTCTCGTGGAACGAGAAGCCCACCTTGTCGCCGGCGAGGACGATGCGCTTGCTGCGCCACTGGCCGTCCTCCGAGACGACGTCGCGCTCGGTGCCGGTGATCTCTTCTGTCGTACGAACGATCATGGGTGTCGAAAGGTCCTTCTTCTGCAAGTGGGTTCGGAACGGGCGGAGCGGGGGACCGCTCAGGAACGGACCTTGGCGGTCGCTTCCGCCAGGATGTTCAGCCCGAACTCGAGTTCGTCGTCGGTGATGGTCAGCGGCGGCAGCAGCTTGACGACCTCGTCCGACGGACCGGAGGTCTCGGCGAGCAGACCCTCTTCGAAGGCCAGGGCGCAAACCTTGTCGGCGTCCTCCGGCTTGTCGAAGACCAGGCCCTGGACCAGGCCGCGGCCGCGGGTCGAGACGCCGTCGAACATGTCCGACAGGTTCATGAAGGTCTGGCGGATGCGCTCGCCCTTGCGCAGGGTGTCGCGCTCGAGCTTGTCGTCGGCCCAGTAGTGCTCGAGGGCGGCAGCCGCCGTCACGAAAGCCGGGTTGTTGCCGCGGAAGGTGCCGTTGTGCTCGCCCGGGCCCCACACGTCGAGCTCACGCTTGAACAGGGTGAGCGCCAGCGGCATTCCGTATCCGCCGATCGACTTCGACAGGGTCACGATGTCGGGCGTGATGCCGGCGATCTCGAACGAGAAGAACGGGCCGGTGCGGCCGCAGCCCATCTGCACGTCGTCGACGATCAGCAGGATGTCGCGTTCCTTGCACAGGTCGGCCAGAGCGCGAAGCCACTCGGGGCGAGCAACATTCACGCCGCCTTCACCCTGCACGGTCTCGACGATGACCGCGGCCGGACGGTTCAGGCCGCTGCCCGCGTCGTCGAGGACGCGCGAGAACCACTGGAAGTCCTCGGTGACGCCGTTGAAGTAGTTGTCGAACGGCATCGGCGTGGCGTGGACGAGGGGGATACCCGCGCCGGCGCGCTTCATCGAGTTACCGGTCACCGACAGCGCACCCAGGGTCATGCCGTGGAAAGCGTTGGTGAAGTTGATGATCGACTCGCGACCGGTCACCTTGCGGGCGAGTTTGAGCGCCGCCTCGACGGCGTTCGTGCCGGTCGGGCCGGGGAACTGGACCTTGTAGTCCAGGCCGCGCGGCGCGAGCACGTGCGACTCGAAGGTCTCGAGCAGCTTGCGCTTGGCGACGGTGTACATGTCGAGGCCGTGGGTGACGCCGTCGCTCATGATGTAGTCGACCAGGGCCGACTTGAGCACCGGGTTGTTGTGGCCGTAGTTCAGGGCTCCGGCGCCGGCGAAGAAGTCGAGGTAGTCCTTGCCGTCCTCGCTGCGCAGCCAGGATCCCGATGCCTTGTCGAAAACGGCGGGCCAGCCGCGGCTGTAACTCCGGACCTCGGATTCGAGGTGCGAGAAAATCGCAGTATCGGGCTTACCGGTGGTCTCGGGCTTGTTTTCCAGGATGGTCATGTCGTGGTCCTCCTGTGATTATTCGAGAATTATGAAGATGTCGTGCGCACACGCGCTGCGGTCATTCGCCGATGGTGTAGAGATCCTCGGCCAGATGTGAATCGGGGAAATCGTCGGGCGCGAACAACTCGGTGCGAGTGATATGCGTTCCGCGGCGACGTGCGAGAGCGGTGAACATTGCGATCGACGCTTCGTTGTCGGGGCTCACCGTCGTTTCCAGACGGGTCACGCCGAGCGGCTCGAGTCGGTCGAGCAGAGCGTCGAGCATACGGCCGGCCACTCCACGTCCACGCTGGTCTGCGTCGACTGCCACCTGCCAGACGAACAGGGTGTTCGGGGAGTCGGGGCGGCGGTAGCCGGTCACGAATCCCACGGGGCGATCGGTGTCATCCGTTGCGACGACCGATGTGTCGGCGAAATCGCGACACCACAACACATATGCGTAACCGGAATTGACGTCGAGAACCTGCGAATCACGCGCGATCTGCCAGAGTCGTCTACCGTCGGCGATACGCGGACGCCGGAATTCGATTGCAGCCGGCTCACTACCGGACTCGGTGGCGGCCACCTCCGAAGAGGTGGTCGCGGTGTTCGATTCAGCCGAGTCGGGGGTCGGGGTACTTCTTTCCTTGACGGGCCTCATATGTCCTTTCAACCTAACAACTTCCGGTGTCGAGATCACGCCCGTGTCCGGAATCGGGATCGGAACCCTGTGGTCCGTGCAGGTCGAGCGCATGTTGTGATGCCGGTCACAAACATGTTACGTCGGTCCTCCTCGTGGCGATTACTTCGGGCTCGCGAGTGCGTACGGCAACACCGCGTCGGCTCCCGCGGCGACGAGAGTTCTCGCCGCCATCGTGAACGTCCAGCCGGTGTCGGTCACCGCATCGACGAGAAGGATCGGACCACTCGACCCGAGGTTGTCGGGTCGCTCCCACGCATCGATCAGTGCGGCGACCCGATATGCCGAGTTCGCTGCCGTCGGCTCCGTATTCCCGCTTCGGCGTCGCAATACACCTAGATCTCGTAATCGTCCGATTTGTGCCAATCGGAACGCGAGTGACTCGACGAGCAGGGGATGTGTGGGGGAGTCCATGGCCATGACGGCGGTGGGCCGCTCCTCCCAGTCCCACGCGGCGAGCACCGCGATCGACGCGTCGACCACCGCCTTCGGCACTTCGCGGTCCGGTCCGTCGAGCAGTTCGCGCAGTCGCGGTCCCCATCCCAGATCCGACAGCCTGCCCAGCACTCGCCCGGGGTGCGGACCGTCCGTGATCCGGCCCGACAGCGGGATCCCGAGGGTCGACATTCCCGTGGGCCACTGCCGGCGCGGCGGCAGATCCACACCGGGGCGTTCGAGCCGGGCGCGGGTGCGGGCGACCTCGTCGTCGCCGACGGACGTCTCCCACCGGGAGCCGATGCAGTTGTCGCACCGGCCGCAGCCGGGGCCTCCGGCGGTGTGATCGCAGCCGGGGCCTCCGGCGGTGTGATCGCAGCCGGGGGTCCGGGTGTCGAGATCGGGGTCGTCGAGCTGACGGCGGAGGAAGACCATGCGGCATTCGGTGGTGCGTTCGTATTCGAGCATCGCCTCCTGTTCCGCGGCGCGCGCCTCCTCGAGCCGCCCGTAGCGCTCCTCGTCGTACATCCAGGGCTGCCCGGTGGCGATCCAGCCACCCTTGACCCTCTTCACCGCTCCGTCGACGTCGAGGACCTTGAGGACCATCTCCAGGCGGGAGCGCGTGAGGTCGACCCGCGGTTCGAGCGCGGGTGTCGATACCGGCCGTTCGGTATCGAGCGCCGCGATCACGCGTCGTACGAGTGCCTCGTCCGGGAAGGCGACCGAGGCGAACCACTGCCAGATCCGGCGGTCCTCCGGGCCGGGGAGCAGAACCACCTCGGCGCGTTCGGTGGAGCGACCCGCACGCCCGACCTGCTGGTAATAGGAGATCGGGGACGAGGGAGCGCCGAGGTGCACCACGAAGCCGAGGTCGGGCTTGTCGAAGCCCATGCCGAGTGCCGAGGTCGCGACGAGCGCCTTGACCTTGTTGTCGAGGAGATCGGCCTCGAGCTGTTCACGTTCGGTCGGTTCGGTCTGACCGGTGTATGCCGCCACTGCATAGCCGTGGTCGGTGAGCAGCGCCGCGAGGTCGCGGGCGGCGGAGACCGTCAGCGCGTACACGATGCCCGAGCCCGGCAGATCCTTCAGATGCTGCGCGAGCCACGCCGCGCGTCGTGCCGGTTCGTCGATCCGCACCACCGATAGGTGCAGCGACGGACGGTCGAGACCGCCGCGCAGTACGAGCGTGCCGCCGGAACCGGCACTGCTGCTTCCACCGAGGTCGCTGCTCCCGCCGACACCGAGCTGGGCGGCGATGTCGGCGACCACCCGGTCGTTGGCGGTCGCGGTCGTCGCCAGGACCGGGATGTCGTCGCCGAGTTCGGCGACGAGGGTGCGGATGCGGCGGTAGTCGGGCCGAAAGTCGTGACCCCAGTCCGACACGCAGTGCGCCTCGTCGACGACCACCAGTCCGGCGTCGCGGGCGAGGGAGGGCAACACCTGGTCGCGGAAGTCGGGGTTGTTGAGGCGTTCGGGGCTGACGAGGAGGACGTCGACCTCGCCCGCCGCGATCCGCTCGTGGATCGCCGCCCATTCCGTCACGTTGCCGGAGTTGATGGTCGCGGCGTGGACGCCCGCCCGCTCGGCGGCCGCGACCTGGTTGCGCATCAGGGCGAGCAGCGGCGAGACGATCACCGTGGGACCGCGACCCTGCCGCCGCAGCAGCTTGGCGGAGATGAAGTAGACGGCCGATTTCCCCCAGCCCGTGCGTTGGACGACGAGAGCGCGGCGACGGTGCACCACCAGCGCCTCGATCGCGACCCATTGGTCGTCGCGGAGCCGGGCATCGGGGCCCGCCAGCTCGCGGAGAAGGTGCTCGGCATCGTCGCGCAACAGGTCGGTGGAGTTCGTCATGCTGCAATCGTGCCCGACAGCGTTCCGTCACGGCGGCGGTGAACGGTTCTCCGGGGGCGGCGAACGGTACTGATGCGGCGGCGAACGGGGATACCGTAGAGATGGCGACGGAGTGGCTCTCGCGGAAGGTGGAGGCACCCAGTGTCAGTCCGCGTGGCGGAAATCATCATGTAAAATCTTGCGAAACAACAACTTCCGATTACATCGATCTTGGAGTGCGACTCGTGACACTCTGTGTCCGAATTGGTGACGGCGATCGCCGGTCCGGCCCGAGTGTGATGAGCGGATCATCCGCGCCGCTATGGTCGTCGTCATGTACGCAGCCCTTTCATCCCCCGCAGCACCGTCTGTGGAGTCGGTCGTCGTGACCCCGGCCGAGGCTCGGGTACGTCATGAGACCTACCGCAAGAAGATCGTGTCGGCTCAGGACGCCGTCCAGTGGATCCGCCCCGGCGACACGGTCGCCATCAGCGGCTTCGCCAGCGCAGGTACCCCGAAGGCCGTGACCCCGGCGCTCGCCGAACACATCCGGCGCACGCGGGCGACCGGCGGCGACTTCCGGATCAACCTGCTCACCGGAGCGTCGGTGGCCTCCGACACCGAGCGCATGCTCGCCGACGTCGACGGAATCGCGCTGCGTATGCCGTACCAGGCAGAGCCCACCGCCCGAGGGCGGATCAACGAAGGCCGGATGGACTACGTCGACATACACCTGTCGCACGTCGCCCAGCAGGTCTGGGAGGGCTACTACGGACACATCGACGTCGCCGTCGTCGAGATCTCCGGCATCACGGAGACGGGCGAGCTGATCCCCGCCACGTCCATCGGTAACAACAAGACCTGGCTCGACGTCGCCGAGAAGGTGATCCTCGAGGTCAACTCGTGGATCCCCGCCGCCATGGACGGCGTGCACGACGTCTACTACGGCACCGCGCTTCCCCCGAACCGTCGTCCGATCGACCTCACCGACGTCGAGGACCGCATCGGCCAGCCCTACTTCCGGATCGATCCGGAACGCGTCGTCGCGGTCGTCGAGACCGACCGTCCCGACAGCGCCACCGCGCTCACGGCGCCCGACGCCACCAGCCGGGCCATCGCCGACCACGTCCTCGACTTCTTCGCGCACGAGGTCGCCGCGGGACGGCTGCCCGCCGACACGCTGCTTCCGCTGCAGTCGGGTGTCGGCAACGTCGCCAACGCCGTTCTCGCCGGTCTCGACAGCGGACCGTACCGGGGGCTGACCTGCTACTCGGAGGTCATCCAGGACGGCATGCTCGACCTCGTCAAACACGGCACCGTCCGGTTCGCCTCGGCGACTTCCCTCGCACTGTCCGAAGCGGGGCTGAACGACTTCGTCGAGAACATCGACTTCTACCGCGACCACATCATGTTGCGGCCGCAGGAGATCAGCAACCACCCCGAGATCGTCCGCCGACTCGGCATCATCGCCATGAACGGCATGCTCGAAGCCGACGTGTACGGCAACGTCAACTCCACCCACGTGATGGGCACCCGCATCATGAACGGCATCGGTGGCTCCGGCGACTTCGCGCGCAACGGCTACCTGTCGATGTTCCTGAGCCCGTCGACGGCCCGCGACGGCGCGATCTCGTCGATCGTCCCGATGGTGCCGCACGTCGACCACACCGAGCACGACGTGCAGGTCATCGTGACCGAACAGGGTCTCGCCGATCTGCGCGCACTGTCCCCCCGCCGTCGGTCGCGGGTCGTCGTGGAGCGCTGCGCGCATCCCGACTACCGCGCCGAACTGCTCGACTACATCGAGCGCGCAGAAGCCACCCCCGGAGCAGGTCACACCCCGCACCTGCTCGGTGAGGCGTTCTCCTTCCACGAGCGCTACCAGCGCACGGGGACCATGCACGCGTCCTGATCGACGCGGCGACGAACACGGTCGGCCCCGGCACCACATCACGGTGCCGGGGCCGACCTTTCTCGTCCGTCCGGCTCAGCGGATCGGCGCCGGATCGATCTCCTGCTGCGGGAGCGCCGCGGAGATCGTCGCCGTGATGTCCTGCAGCGGGGTCGGCCCGGATCCGTCGGGCACGGTCAAGGCCACGTAGACCGGACGGTCGACGGCGAACCACGTACTCGCCGGGATGCCCTGCTCGGCGCCCGACACCTCGAACCACTGCACGTCGTCGATCACCTGCAGCGCCGCCGCTCGGTCGAACTGGTCGGGCCGGTCGAGACCGCAACGCAGGACGACCTCCTCGCCGTCGTCCGACTGCCAGGCCGCAGCACCCACCGGTGCCGGATCGGCCAGTTCGGCGCGCGTGTAGTCGCCGAGCTCCTCCGGCAGCGCGTCGAGCAACTGCGAGCAGGATTCGGATTCCGCCTCCGGAGCGGGCACGGGACCGAGACCCACGGGTGTATTCACCGGTGACTGCGACACGATCACGGCCGCCACCACCACTCCGACCAGCAGGGCGACGGGCAGTGCGATCGCCGTGGCGATCAGAGCGGGACTGCGTCGCATCCCGTCCGATCCGGGTGCCTCGACGGCGACGTCGTCGGAAGGTTCGCGATCGGAAGCAGAGGTGTCGTTCATCGTGTCCAGCATCCGGGCTCGGGGACAGGGGGCGGTAGCGTGATCGAACGTAGCAGGGCACGTGCCGGCTCTCTCCCACCGCCGACCGAGAAAGAGGCGACCGTCACCGTGACGAACCCGAGCGGACCCACCGTCGCCGACATCGGCGAATTCCCCGTGATCGAGCGCGCGGTGAGAGCACGGCGGCAACCCGACAGCACACTCGTCGGGCCGGGCCACGACGCAGCGGTCGTGACAGCATCCGACGGGCGCATCGCGATCTCGACCGACATGCTGGTCGAAGGACGTCACTTCCGGTTCGACTGGTCGAGCCCGGAAGAGGTCGGACGCAAGGCGGTCGCCCAGAACGGAGCCGATGTCGCCGCGGTCGGCGCCCGCCCCACGGCCTTCGTCGTCGGCCTCGGTTGTCCGCCCGAGACTCCCGTCGCCGTGCTCGACGGCATCTCGGCGGGCATCGGGGAGGCTGCGGAGGAGATCGGCGCCGGAGTCGTGGGAGGCGATCTCGTGCAAGCGGGTCAGGTGATCGTCTCGGTCACCGTGCTCGGCGAACTCGACGGACGGCCACCGCTGCTCCGCTCCACCGCCCGCCCCGGCGACGTCGTCGCCCTCGCCGGTCGCACCGGACGCTCCGCGGCGGGTCTGGCCCTGCTGCTGTCCGGCAACCGGGACTTCCCCGAACTCGTCGCGGCGCATCGTGTGCCCACTCCGCCCTACGCCGCAGGTCCTGCAGCGGCCGCAGCAGGCGCCCACGCATGCACCGACATCTCCGACGGTCTCGTCGCCGATCTCGAGCACATCTGCACGGCTTCGGAGGTCGCGATCGACCTCGACTCCGGTGCGCTCGCTCCCGACACGCAACTCCGCGAGACCGGTCGGGTGCTGGCGGCCGACCCGTGGGAATGGATCCTCACCGGCGGCGAGGACCATGCCCTCGCAGCGTGCTTCCCTCGCGAGGTCGCACTGCCGGACGGATGGCGGCCGATCGGCGTGGTCCTGGAAGGCTTCGGCGTCACCGTCGACGGGCAGCGCCGCGACGGATCCGGAGGCTGGGAGAGCTTTGCGGCGGGCGCTGGTCACTAGGGCGACCACTTCGGGTGGGGTTCGCTCGAGATAGGTTCTGCAGTCATGGCTGTCTACGCACTCGGCGAGCGTGTCCCCGATATCCATCCCGACGCGTGGGTTCACCCCGACGCGGTCGTGATCGGCAACGTCACCCTCGGTGCCGGTGTCTCCGTGTGGCCCTCGGCGGTGCTGCGCGGGGACTACGGCACGATCACCGTGGGGGAGAAGACCAACATCCAGGACGGCACGATCATCCACTGCACCGCGATCGATGCCACCGTCATCGGCGCGCGGTGCGTCGTCGGGCACAACGCGCACATCGAGGGCTCCACGATCGGTGACGGCGCGCTGATCGGCTCGGGTTCGCTCGTCCTCAACGGATCAGTCATCGGCGCCGGGGCGCAGGTCGCCGCCGGCGCCCTGATCCCACCGCGCTTCGAACTTCCGCCCCGCCGCATGGCGATGGGCATCCCCGCGAAGGTCCGCGAGGGCTACGAGATCCCCGAGAACGAATTCGACCCCAACGCCGAGATGTATGCGGCGAACGCCGCCTACTACCGGACCGCTCTCCGCCGCATCGACCAGGAGTGACAGGTGGCCGACACCGTCGACACACAGTCCGCGGACGGGGGAGCGGACGAGCCCCGTGCCGGTCGGCCCCTGTCCGAACTCGTCGACCCGGGCTGGGCGCGAGCACTCGAACCCGTCACAGGTGACATCACCGCGATGGGGCAGTTCCTCCGCGCCGAACTCGCCGCGGGCCGCAGTTACCTGCCGTCCGGTCCGAACGTGCTGCGTGCCTTCACACAGCCGTTCGAGTCCGTCCGCGTCCTGATCGTCGGGCAGGATCCCTATCCCACTCCGGGTCACGCTGTGGGACTGAGCTTCTCGGTGGCTCCGGCCGTCCGGCCGATCCCGCGCAGTCTCGCCAACATCTACCGCGAGTACACCGACGATCTCGGTCTGCCGCAGCCCTCCACGGGCGACCTGTCGCCGTGGACCGAGCACGGTGTCCTGTTGCTCAACCGGGTCCTCACCGTCGCGCCGGGCCAGCCGGCCTCGCATCGCGGCAAGGGCTGGGAGGCCGTCACCGAGCAGGCGATCCGCGCGCTGGTCGCGCGCGGTACCCCGCTCGTCGCGATCCTGTGGGGCCGCGACGCGGCGACCCTCGAACCCATGCTCGGTGGTGTGCCCACCGTGAAGTCGGCGCACCCGTCCCCGCTGTCGGCCTCACGCGGGTTCTTCGGGTCGCGTCCGTTCAGCCGCGCGAACGCCCTGCTCGTCGAGCAGGGCGGCGAACCGGTGGACTGGCGACTGCCCTGACCACCGATCCGCCGCCCGGATGTCAGGCGCGGGCCGAATCCCAGTCCGGACGCCGCTTGGCGACGAAGGCGTCGACACCCTCGATACCCGTGGGCGTCGTCGCGGCCGCGGAGATCGAGGCGGCTTCGGCATCGAGGTGGTCGGACAGCGATCGTCCGGCCGAGCCCGCCACGAGCGAGCGGATGGCGGCGTAGGACTGCGTGGGGCCGTGCGCGAGGGTTCGTGCGAGTCGCAACCCTTCGCTCTGGATCTCGCCGTCGGCGACGAGCCGGCTGAGCAGACCCAGGCGCACGGCTTCGTCGGCGCCGATCACGGCGTCGGTCATGATGATCTCCCGTGCCCGCGACGGGCCGACGATCCGCGGCAGGGTCCACGACATGCCGCCGTCGGGGGAGAAGCCGATCGACGGGTACGCGGCGCGCATCTTCGTGCCGGGGCCGGCGAGCGCGATGTCGGCGAGCAGCGCCAGGCTCATGCCGGCGCCGGCGGCCCAGCCGTGCACGGCGGCGACGACCGGCACGGCCGCCTTCTCCAGTGCGCGCACGAAGTCATGGAAGAGGTTCGCGATCTCGAGCAGGTGGGCGCCACGGTCCTCGGCCGCGGCGAATCCGTGGACGTTGCCGCCCGCGCAGAAGTTCGCACCCTCACCGACGAGCAGCACGGCGCCGATCTCCGGGCCTGCCGCACGCAGGGCTGCGATACCCTGCTCCATCCCTGCGGGGGACAGGGAGGTGCCGTGCTCGGAGGTCGCCACGGCGATCCGCAGGACGCGGTCCTCCACGCTCACCAGTGAACGGAGAGAGTCGCTGTCGGGGAAGGAAACTTGGTTCTCGGTCATTCCCGCACGATATCCGGCCGCAGGATCGAACGGCGAAGGCCCCCTGCGCAATCAGCGCAGGGGGCCTTCGCGACGACTCGACCGGGAATCAGCCGCGGACGACCTTGCCGGCCTTGAGGCAGGAGGTGCACACGTTCATCTTGCGGGTGTTGCCCGGTGCAACCTGAGCGCGCACGCTCTGGATGTTCGGGTTCCAGCGACGGTTGGTACGCCGGTGCGAGTGCGAGACCGACTTCCCGAAGCCGGGGCCCTTGGCGCATACGTCGCAGACGGCAGCCATGTCGCGAACTCCTTGTGTCTAGTGGATAGATCTTCTGTCTGTTGTTTCGCCTTGCGAACACGGGGAACGAGCCGCCCGTGCGAGGCAACCCGGCAAGCTTAGCGAACTCGAGGGCGGTTGGCCAAACCGGACGGTGCGACGACTCGCGGCTAACCTGTTCGCCAGGGCTCGGCACCGTGCGCAACGGTACCGATCGCAGAGGTGGACGATGCCCGCAGGACGAGGCGAAGGGGGTGGAATCGTTGCTCGGAGCCGAGGACACGGTGGACGGGCGGGCGCTGCGCCGGTGGGTCGAGTTCGGTGTGGAAGCGCTCGAACAGCGCCGAGCGGAGATCAACTCGCTCAACGTCTTCCCGGTGCCCGACGGGGACACCGGAAACAATCTGCTGATCACCCTGCAGGCCGCGGCGGCCCGGATCGGCGGGCCCGTGGACGGCGCGCTCACCGCATCCGACGTCGCCGAAGGGCTCGCGCGTGGTGCTTTCGCCGGGGCGCGGGGCAATTCCGGGATCATCCTGGCACAGGCACTGCGCGGTCTCGCCGACGCGATCGCGGGACTGACGACGGTCGGCGCCCGGGACCTCGCCGCCGCCTTCTCCAACGCCGCGACGCTCGTGACCGGAGCGCTCAGCGCACCCGCGAAGGGCACCATCGTCAGCGTCCTCGAAGCTGCGGCCGAGGGCGCGACCCGCGTCGCCTCGGAGACGGATGCGACCGTGTGCGATGTCGCCGTCGCGAGTGCCGACGCCGCCGCCGACGCGCTGCAGCGCACCACCACCCAGCTCGACGTCCTCGCCGAGGCAGGGGTCGTCGACGCCGGCGGCCTCGGCCTGCTCGTGCTGCTCGACTGCCTGGTGGAGGTCACCACCGGAATACGGCCCGATCGCCGGATGGTGCTCGCCGGCACCTCGCGGCCTGTCGTCGAACCCGAGATCGTCGACGAACGTCACGACAGCGACCAGCAGGAGTACGAAGTGATGTATCTCGTCGGGAATTCCGACGACGCGCGCATGGATGCCTTGAGGTCCTCCCTCGACGCGCTCGGCGACTCGGTCGCGATCGTTTCCGGGGGATCGGGGTGCTGGTCCGTTCACGTGCACTGCTGCGAGCCCGGAGCTGCCGTGGAGGCCGGTCTCGCGGCGGGTTCGCTGAGCCGCATCGACATCACGTGCTTCGCGCTCGAGTCCGCGCGTCGCGGGTGCGGCGACGGTCCCGTGGCGCTGGGCACGGCTCCCGCCCGGGTCCGTGCCGAGTCGGCGGAGGAACAGTCCCGGGCGGTCCTCGCAGTGGTGGGCGGCGAGGGCGCGGCCGAACTGTTCGAGGCGGAGGGTGCCCGGGTGCTGCGGGCCGAGGAGATCTCAGCCCCGGACGAACTGCTCGAGGCGATCCGGGCACTGCCGAGCCGGGACGTCCTGGTGCTGCCCAACGGTGCGCTCTCCGCGCAGGACGTCGTCGCCGTGGGCGCCCGGGCGCGGCGGGACGACCGTGACGTGATGTTCCTGCCGTCCTCCTCCGTCGTCCAGGGGCTGGCCTCGTTGGCCGTGCACGATCCGATGCGCGCGACGGTCGACGACGCCTTCGCGATGTCGGAGGCGGCGTCGTGCGTGCGCTGGGGATCGCTGCGGTACGCGAACGAACGCGCGCTGACCTGGGTCGGAACGTGCGAGCCCGGCGACAGTCTCGGACTGGCCGGCCATGATGTCGTAGTGATCGAGCATGATCTGGTGACAGCGGGAGCGTCGCTGCTCGACAGGATTCTCGCCGCGGGCGGCGAGCTCGTGACGATGCTGGTCGGCGCCGACGCCCCCGACGGACTCGTCGAGCAACTGGCCGCCCACCTCGATCGCCGTCACCCGGAGATCGACGTGGTGGTCTACCAGGGCGGTCAGCGCGGCGACCTGCTGCAGCTCGGCGTCGAGTAGCCGGTGCGCCGCGAGGCCACCGCAGGAGTAGCGGAAGGGACGGCAGTGGCGACACTCGCGGACCGGCTCGATCATGTCCTCGGCCGCAAGACGGCGGACGCCTTGCACGACGCGTTCGGGATGACCACCGTCGAGGATCTACTGAGGCACTATCCGCACCGCTACGCCACCCAGGGCGCCGAACTCGGCGAGAGCCAGCCCGCGGAGGGCCAGCACATCACGATCATCGCGCGGGTCGAGTCGGCGCAGGAGGTGCCGATGAAATCCCGCGCCGGCAAACGCCTCGCGGTGCGGTTGCGCTCCGATCGCCACAGCATCGACGTCACCTTCTTCAACCCGCACCGGGTCAAGCACAACATCAAGCCCGGCGTGCGCGCGATGTTCTCCGGCACCGTGAAGTACTTCCGCGACAAGTGGAGCCTGACCCATCCGAGCTATCTCGTGCTGCCCGAACCGCGCGACGCCGAGGACCTGGTCTCGGCGACCCCCGCGCGGGTGCGGGGCGCCGGCGCCCTGGCGGGTCTCGCCCGCACCGCGCAGGACGGATCGGGAGTCGACATGTCGGTCTTCGACCGCGCGCTGATCCCGATGTACCGCGCGACCCGCGAGGTCGAGTCGTGGACCGTCATGCGCTGCGTGCGGCAGGTGCTCGACCAGCTCGACCACGTCGACGATCCGCTGCCCGAGTGGGTGCGCGACGAGCACGGCTTCGTGGGCCTCGACGAGGCGCTCCGCTCGATCCACCTGCCCGACACGAAGCAGGAGATCGACCGGGCACGCGACCGTCTGCGGTTCGACGAGGCCGCCGCGGTGCAGCTCGTGCTCGCCGGACGCCGGCACGACGTCGAGGTGCGGTCGGCGCCGTCCTGCCCGCGCCGCGAGGGCGGGATCGCCGACGAGTTCGACCGGCGGCTGCCCTTCGAACTGACGGCCGGGCAGCTCTCGGTGGCCGACGAGATCGCGGCCGATCTCGCACGCGAACACCCCATGAACCGGCTGCTCCAGGGCGAGGTCGGTTCCGGCAAGACCATCGTGGCGCTACGGGCGATGCTGCAGGTGATCGACTCCGGTCGGCAGTGCGCGTTGCTCGCACCCACCGAGGTGCTCGCGGCGCAGCACGCGCGCTCGCTCACGAAGATGCTGGGCGATCTCGCCGCGGCGGGCGAACTCGGCGCTCACGAACTCGCGACCCGCGTGACCCTGCTGACCGGCTCGATGGGGGTCGCACGCAAGCGGGCCGCGCTCAACGAGGCGGTGACGGGCGATGCCGGCATCGTCATCGGCACGCACGCGCTGATCGAGGACACGGTGCAGTTCTTCGACCTCGGCCTGGTGGTGATCGACGAGCAGCACCGCTTCGGTGTCGAACAGCGCGACGCACTGCGCTCGCGGGGTCGCGACGGCGCGTCCCCGCACGTGCTGGTGATGACCGCAACACCCATCCCGCGCACCATCGCGATGACGGTGCTCGGCGACCTCGAGGTCTCGACCCTGCGCGAACTCCCCAGAGGACGGTCGCCGATCGTCAGCCGCGTGGTGCCGGCGAAGGTGCATCCGAAGTGGGTCGACCGCGCGTGGGAACGCATCCGCGAGGAGGTCGCCGAGGGGCGGCAGGCCTACGTGGTGTGTTCCCGCATCGGCGACGGCGATTCCGACGACGACGCGCTCTTCGATCCGGACGGGCCCGAGCCGTCGGGATCGGGGAAGGGCAAGCAGGCCCCGCCCGAAACCGTCTCTGTGCTCGAGCAGTTCGAGTTCCTCACTTCCGGTCCGCTGCGGGATCTGAGGGTGGGGCTGCTGCACGGTCGCCTCCCCGGCGACGAGAAGGACGCGGTGATGCAGGCCTTCAACGCCGCGGAGCTCGACGTGCTCGTGTGCACGACCGTCGTCGAGGTCGGTGTCGACGTGCCGAACGCGACCGTGATGGTGATCGTCGATGCCGACCGGTTCGGTGTCAGCCAGTTGCACCAGCTGCGGGGTCGCGTCGGTCGTGGCGGCCATCAGGGCCTGTGCCTGCTCGTGACCGACGCGAAGCCCGCGACCCCGACGATGATGCGGCTCGAGGCCGTCGCCGGCACCACCGACGGTTTCGAACTCGCCCAGCTCGACCTGCAGTTGCGCCGGGAGGGTGACGTCCTCGGCGTCGCCCAGTCCGGCACCGTGTCGACGCTGCGGTTACTCTCGCTCGTCGACGACGCCGACGTCATCGAGGCGGCTCGCGACTTCTCCCGGACGGTGACGGAGAAGGATCCTGGCCTCGAACACCACCCGGGGCTCGCAAGCATGGTGCGGGCCGCGCTCGACGCCGAGCGCGTCGCCTATCTCGACAAGTCCTGAGTTACGTTCCGTACACCGTGCCGCAGAACCCGCGGTGAGGTTTCGGTGGCCGTGCCCGGCATGTTGACGCCGTGTTACGACGGGGCCGACTGCATCGTTCCAGTCGTGCCATCCGGGCGCCTTGTCCCACGATGTGGAACGCGCGTCGAAGGCGGCATGTTACGTCGCGGTACCGTCGACCAATGTTCTCGAAAGTGCTTGTCGCCAACCGTGGCGAGATCGCGATCCGCGCATTCCGTGCCGCCTACGAACTGGGCGCCGGGACGGTCGCGGTGTTCCCGTACGAAGACCGGAACTCCCTGCACCGGTTGAAGGCCGACGAGGCCTATCAGATCGGTGAGGAGGGGCACCCGGTCCGCGCATATCTGTCGGTCGAGAAGATCGTCGAAGCGGCCGTGTCGGCCGGTGCCGACGCGATCTACCCCGGCTACGGCTTCCTCTCCGAGAATCCGGACCTCGCCGCGGCGTGCGCCGAAGCGGGCATCACCTTCGTCGGTCCGTCGGCGGAGATCCTCGAACTGACGGGCAACAAGGCCCGCGCGATCGCCTCGGCGAAGGCCGCCGGCCTCCCGGTGCTGGCGTCGTCGGAGCCGTCGTCGGACGTCGACGAGCTGGTCGCCGCCTCGGAAACGATGAACTTCCCGGTCTTCGTCAAGGCTGTCGCCGGCGGTGGCGGACGCGGCATGCGCCGGGTCGCCGAGCCCTCCCAACTGCGCGAGGCCATCGAAGCCGCCTCCCGCGAGGCCGACGCGGCCTTCGGTGATCCCACCGTCTTCCTGGAGCAGGCCGTGGTCAACCCGCGGCACATCGAGGTGCAGATCCTCGCCGACAAGCACGGCAACGTCATCCACCTGTACGAGCGCGACTGCTCGGTGCAGCGCCGCCACCAGAAGGTCATCGAGCTCGCCCCCGCCCCGAATCTCGATCCCGAGCTTCGCGACCGCATCTGCGCCGACGCCGTCGCCTTCGCCAAGGAGATCGGCTACCAGTGCGCGGGCACCGTCGAGTTCCTCGTCGACGAACGCGGCAACCACGTGTTCATCGAGATGAACCCGCGTATCCAGGTCGAGCACACGGTCACCGAGGAGATCACCGACGTCGACCTCGTGCAGTCCCAGCTGCGCATCGCCGCAGGCGAGTCGCTCGAGGAACTGGGCCTGTCGCAGGAGGGCATCACCATCCGCGGCGCGGCGCTGCAGTGCCGCATCACCACCGAGGACCCGGCCAACGGGTTCCGTCCGGACACCGGCCGCATCACCGGCTACCGCACTCCGGGCGGTGCCGGTATCCGTCTCGACGGCGGCACCTCGGTCGGCGCGGAGATCTCCGCCCACTTCGACTCGATGCTCGTCAAGCTCACCTGCCGCGGCCGCAACTTCGAGACCGCCGTCGCCCCCGCGAGCCGCGCGGTCGCCGAGTTCCGTATCCGCGGTGTCGCCACGAACATCCCGTTCCTGCAGGCGGTGCTCGACGACGAGGACTTCCGCGGCTGCAACGTCAACACCTCGTTCATCGAGGAGCGCCCGCACCTGCTGACTCTGCGCTCGTCCGCCGACCGCGGCACCAAGATCCTGCGGTACCTCGCCGACGTGACGGTGAACAAGCCGCACGGCGAGCGCACCACGACGGTCTACCCGCACGACAAGCTGCCCGCGATCGACCTGAACGCCGAGCCGCCGGCCGGTTCGCGTCAGCGTCTGCTCGAGCTCGGACCCGAGGGCTTCGCCCGTGCGCTGCGTGACCAGAAGGCGATCGGCGTCACCGACACCACCTTCCGCGACGCCCACCAGTCGCTGCTCGCGACCCGCGTGCGCAGCAAGGACCTGCTGACGGTGGCCGGGCACGTGGCCCGGATGACGCCGCAACTGCTGTCGATCGAGGCGTGGGGCGGCGCGACCTACGACGTCGCACTGCGCTTCCTGCACGAGGATCCGTGGGAGCGGCTCGCGGCGCTGCGCGAGGCGATCCCGAACATCAACCTGCAGATGCTGCTGCGCGGACGCAACACCGTCGGCTACACCCCCTACCCGGAGGCCGTCACCCGCGCCTTCGTGCAGGAGGCCACCGACACCGGCATCGACATCTTCCGTATCTTCGACGCGCTGAACAACGTCGACCAGATGCGTCCGGCAATCGACGCGGTGCGCGAGACCGGCACCACCCTCGCCGAGGTCGCGATGTCCTACACCGGCGACCTGTCGAACCCGAACGAGTCGATCTACACGCTCGACTACTACCTGCGTCTGGCCGAGGAGATCGTCGAGGCCGGTGCGCACGTCCTGGCCATCAAGGACATGGCGGGTCTGCTGCGCGCCCCGGCCGCCGCGACGCTCGTGTCGGCGCTGCGGAGCAACTTCGATCTGCCGGTGCACGTGCACACACACGATACCCCGGGCGGTCAGCTCGCCACCTACCTTGCGGCCTGGCACGCCGGTGCCGACGCCGTCGACGGTGCGTCCGCGGCGCTGGCCGGTACGACGAGCCAGCCCGCCCTGTCGGCGATCGTCGCCGCCGCGGCGAACAGCGAGTTCGACACCGGTCTCGACCTGCAGGCCGTGTGCGATCTCGAGCCGTACTGGGAGGCGCTGCGCAAGGTGTACGCACCGTTCGAGTCGGGGCTGCCCGCACCGACCGGCCGCGTCTACACCCACGAGATCCCCGGCGGTCAGCTGTCGAACCTGCGCCAGCAGGCCATCGCGCTGGGCCTCGGCGACCGATTCGAAGAAGTCGAGGCCGCCTACGCCGGCGCCGACCGCCTCCTGGGCCGCCTGATCAAGGTCACGCCGTCGAGCAAGGTCGTCGGCGACCTCGCGCTGCACCTCGTGGGCGCGGGCGTCTCGGTCGACGACTTCGCCGCCGAGCCCGGCAAGTACGACATCCCCGATTCGGTGATCGGCTTCCTGCGCGGCGATCTCGGGACCCCGGCCGGCGGCTGGCCCGAGCCCTTCCGCAGCAAGGCGCTGTCGGGCCGCGCCGAGCCCAAGCCGATCACCCCGCTCGCGCCGGAGGAGGAGAAGGCCCTCGGCGGTTCGTCCGACGAGCGTCGCCGCATGCTCAACCGCCTGCTCTTCCCGGGCCCCGCGAAGGAGTTCGAGCAGCATCGCGAGACCTACGGCGACACCACCGAGCTGTCGGCCAACCAGTTCTTCTACGGTCTGCGGCACGGCGACGAGCACCGGGTGCGCCTGGACAAGGGTGTGGAACTGCTCATCGGCCTCGAGGCGATCTCCGATGCCGACGAGAAGGGCTACCGCACGGTCATGTGCATCCTCAACGGGCAGCTGCGCCCGGTGTCGGTGCGCGACCGCTCGGTGGCCGCGGAGACCCCTGCCGCGGAGAAGGCCGACCGCAACCATCCCGGTCACGTCGCGGCGCCGTTCGCCGGCATGGTCACCCTCGTCGTGTCCGAGGGCGACAGCGTCTCGGCGGGCGACACCGTCGCCACGATCGAGGCCATGAAGATGGAGGCCGCGATCACCGCGCCGCGCGGCGGACGCATCACGCGGGTCGCGATCGGACCGGTGCAACAGGTCGAAGGTGGCGACCTGCTCGTCGAGGTGTCCACGGGAGACAGCGCCGAGTGACACGGATCGTCGCCGGCCGGGCCGGGGGGCGGCGCCTGAAGGTGCCGCCCCGCGGAACCCGGCCCACCTCCGAACGGGTGCGCGAAGCCCTGTTCAGTTCGCTCGACGCACGCATGGACATCGACGGGGCCGCCGTCCTCGACCTCTACGCGGGGTCGGGGGCGCTCGGCCTCGAGGCGCTGTCCCGCGGCGCCGAGCACGCGATGCTCGTCGAGTCCGACGCGAAGGCGGCGGGCGTGATCCGCGAGAACATCGCGACGGTCGGACTGTCCGGTGCGGTGCGGCGCACCGCACCGGTATCCGCCGTGCTCGCGGGCACCCCCGACCGCGTCTACGACCTCGTCCTGGCCGACCCGCCCTACGCCGTGACCGAGGAGGCCGTCACCGGCGTGCTCGGGACGCTGGTGTCCGGAGGCTGGGTCGAGGACGGCTCGATCGTCGTGGTCGAACGGTCGTCGCGATCACCGGAAACGGTGTGGCCGCAGGGATTCGAGGTCGGCAGGTCGAAGCGCTACGGCGAGACCAGAGTGGAAATCGCCACCTGCTACGGTGCTGGGTCATGAGCCGCGCGGTCTGCCCAGGATCCTTCGACCCGGTCACCAACGGACACCTCGACGTCATCGGCAGGGTCTCGGCCCAGTTCGACGAGGTCGTCGTGACCGTCACGATCAATCCCAACAAGCAGGGGATGTTCACGATCGACGAACGCCTCGAGATGCTCACCGAGGCCACGTCGCACCTGCCGAACGTCACGGTCGACGCCTGGCAGGGCCTGCTCGTCGACTACGCCCGCGAGCGGGGGATCACCGCGATCGTCAAGGGTCTGCGCGGCGCCAACGACTTCGACTACGAGCTGCAGATGGCGCAGATGAACCACAAGCTCACCGGCGTCGACACGCTGTTCGTCGCCACCAACCCGGTCTACAGCTACCTGTCGAGCTCGCTCGTCAAGGAGGTCGCGACCTACGGTGGCGACGTCTCCGAGATGCTGCCGGGCTCCGTGCACGATCGTCTGCTCACGCGCCTGGCCGAGCGGGCCGCCGCGAAATAGACCGGACCCTCCGCACGGCCTGTGACGGCCGTATCCCGACACACCGAGCGCAGGGCACACGAGCGTGCCCTGCGCTGCGGCAGACTGGACGGCGGCGCGGCCGCACCGGTCGTGTCGAGCGAGTGATTGGGGTTGGGCGTGTACCGGGTATTCGAGGCACTCGACGAGCTGGTCGCAATCGTCGAAGAGGCACGTAGCGTTCCGATGACGGCGAGCTGCGTGGTACCGCGCGGCGATGTCCTCGAATTGCTCGACGACGTGCGCGATGCGTTGCCGCCCGAACTCGACGACGCGCAGGACGTCCTCGATCACCGTGACAAGCTGATCAACGACGCGCGGGCTCAGGCCGACAAGACGGTCGGGGACGCCGACGAGGAGGCACGCACCCTCCTCGAGGACGCGCGCGCCGACGCCGACCGCATGCTCGCGGACGCGAAGGCCCAAGCGGACCGGATGGTCAAGGAGGCCCGCGCCCACGCCGAGGAACTGGTGCGCGATGCGCAGGCCGAGGCCGACGATCTCGTCGCCGAGGGCAACAAGCAGTACGAGAGCGTGACCGGGCGTGCCCGCGTCGAGGCCGACCGTCTGGTCGAGTCCGGGCAGGCGTCCTACGAGCGTTCCGTGGCCGAGGGCGAGGCCGAGAAGGCACGTCTGGTGTCGCAGACCGAGGTCGTGCAGGCCGCACACGCCGAGTCGGCGCGTGTCATCGATTCGGCCCACGCCGAGTCCGACCGTCTCCGGACGGAGTGCGACGAGTACATCGACGGCAAGCTGGGAGAGTTCGAGGAACTGCTCGGCACCACGCTGCGGTCCGTCGGCCGCGGCCGGCAGCAGCTGCGGCTGTCGGGTGCTCCCGACTTCGCGGAGGCCGACCACCGGGCGAGCCGTCGCCGCTGACCCGCGGGATTTTCGCTCCTGCCGCCCATCCCGTATCATGGAGCGGTTGCCCTATCACGACCGAGTCGTGTCCTGCGTCGTCCGAAGAAGGTGAGTTCCCCGTGTCCACCCGTGATTCCAGCACGTCCCGTTCCGGCCGGGACTCGGGGCTGGTGTTCGACACGCTCTCCCTGGGCCGCCGGCCCGGTTCGATGCGTACGGTCGAGCGGAAGGTGCCGTCACCCTCGCGCATCGGGCTCGATCTGATCGCGATCGAGGAAGGCTCCGAGATCGATCTCGATCTCCGCCTGGAGTCGGTGTCCGAGGGCGTCCTGGTCACCGGTAGTGTTCGTGTCGACGCCCTCGGTGAGTGCTCTCGATGCCTCGAGTCGTTCACCGAGCCGGTGGACGTGTACCTCACCGAGCTGTTCGCCTACCCGAACAGCGTCACTGAGCAGACCACCGAGGACGACGAGGTGTACCGCGTCGAGAACGATCTGATCGATCTCGAACCGGTCCTCGTGAACGCGGTTGGTCTGGAACTTCCGCTGCAGCCGTTGTGTAGTGACGACTGTGCGGGATTGTGCCCCGAATGCGGCATTCGCCTGGCGATTGCAGAATCCGGGCACCGTCATGAGACAATGGATCCTCGCTGGGCTGGGTTGGCAGCCAAGTTCGGCGCGGGCTCCGAAGAACCCAGCAGTCAAATCGACAGCTCGAACAACGAGGAGAAGTAGACGTGGCCGTCCCCAAGCGCAGAATGTCGCGTTCCAACACCCGGTCGCGGCGCAGCCAGTGGAACACCACTGCGCCGACGCTCGTCACCTGCCCGAACCGGGGTTGCGGAGAGAAGAAGCTGCCCCACGTGGCGTGCCCGTCGTGCGGCACCTACAACGGCCGTCAGGTGACCGCGCCCGTCTAATCGGTATTCACGTGACGAGCAAGTCCTCCGAAACAGCTACCGAGGGCGGCGAAGAGAGCCACGAGTCTCTCCTCGCCGCCCTCGGCGTGCCTCTGGACGCAGAACTCCTGTCCTTGGCGCTCACCCACCGCTCGTACGCCTACGAGAACGGCGGATTGCCCACCAACGAACGTCTCGAGTTCCTCGGCGATGCCGTCCTCGGGCTCGCGGTGACCGAAAAGCTCTACCTCACCCACCCGGACAAGTCCGAGGGCGAACTCGCCAAGATCCGCGCGAGCGTTGTCAACATGCACGCGCTCGCCGAGGTGGCGCGCGGCCTCGGAGAAGGCGGGCTCGGAGTGCATCTCCTGCTCGGCAAGGGCGAGGAACTGACGGGCGGACGCGACAAGGCCAGCATCCTGGCCGACGGAATGGAATCGCTCCTCGGCGCCGTCCATCTCGCGCACGGCATCGACGTCGCGCGCGAAGTGGTTCTGCGCCTGTTCGCCGCACTGCTCGAACGCGGCCCGCGCCTCGGTGCCGGTCTGGACTGGAAGACGAGTCTGCAGGAACTCACCGCCGAGCGCGGTCTCGGTGTTCCCGCCTACGAGATCACCGCCACCGGTCCGGATCACGACAAGGAATTCACCGCCACCGCCCTCATCGGTGGCAATCCCTACGGCACCGGTGTCGGACGCACCAAGAAGGAAGCCGAGCAGAAGGCCGCGTCGGCCGCATGGAACGCGCTGACCGAGGGCACTGCTACCGAGACCGGTGATGCCGGGGCTCCCGACCAGCAGTCCGGATCCGCCGACACGCCCACCGAGGACAACTGACCGCAGGTGCCCGAACTTCCCGAGGTCGAGGTGGTCCGTCGCGGACTCGACGCGCACGTCGTCGGCGCGACTGTGGACTCGGTGCAGGTGCTGCATCCGCGTGCCGTCCGACGGCACGAGCCCGGCCCGCGCGATCTCGCACTGCAGGTGACCGGTCAGAAGGTCGCTTCGGTCGAGCGCCGCGGCAAGTACATGTGGCTCGTGCTCGAACCGGCCGATCTGGCTCTCGTGGTGCATCTGGGGATGAGCGGGCAGATGCTCGTGCAGCCTCCGACCGTGCCGGACGAGAAGCATCTGCGTATCCGCGCCGTCCTCGACAACGGTGCCGATCTGCGTTTCGTCGACCAGCGCACCTTCGGAGGCTGGGCCCTGGCCCCGCTCGTGGAGGTGGACGGTGATCGTCTGCCGCTGCCGGTCGCGCACATCGCCCGCGACCCGATGGATCCCCGGTTCGACCCGGATGCTGTCGTGGCCGTGCTGCGCACCAAGCACACCGAGATCAAGCGTGCGCTGCTCGACCAGACCGTCGTCTCCGGCATCGGCAACATCTACGCCGACGAAGCGCTGTGGCGCGCAAGGATTCACGGCAACCGGCCCACCGACGCGCTGTCGCGTCCGAAGCTCCGGTCGGCTCTCGATGCGGCCACCGAGGTGATGGCGGAGGCCCTCGGGCAGGGTGGTACGTCGTTCGACGCCCTGTACGTCAACGTCAACGGGGAGTCCGGCTACTTCGAGCGTTCCCTGAACGTCTACGGACGCGAGAACGAGCCGTGCCGACGCTGCGGCGCGCCGATCCGCCGCGAGAAGTTCATGAACCGCTCGTCGTACAGCTGCCCGAAGTGTCAGCCACGACCGCGAACGACCCGGTAGCGCACGCGCATACCGGGCCGTTCGGAAAGGTGGTGGTTCAGATGTCGAAGAAGACCGTCTCGGCGCCACCGTCCGGAGTGTCCTGCAGCCGGATGTCGATCGTGTAGACGGTGCGTCCGTCGCGCTCGGAACGCGACGCGATCAGGGTGTTGCGCCGCACCTCCCATTCGATGCCCTTCAGGACGGGATCCTCGGCGTTGAGCCCGGCCTCGTCCTCGAAGTAGACCCGCGTGTGCAGCCCGAGGTTGATTCCGCGCGCGAAGATCACCAGCAGGATGTGGGGTGCCGAGACGGAGCCGTCGGGGTTGGTGACGGCCCCGGGCTTGATCGTCTCGATCGTGAACACGCCCGTCTCGAAGTCGCCGCCGGTGCGTCCCCAGCCGCGGAAGTTCGGATCGAGATCCTTGTCCTGTGCGTCGTCCGGATGTGCGTACCGGCCGTGCGCGTTCGCCTGCCAGCTCTCGAGCAGGGCGTCGCGCACCGGGGTGCCGGTGCCGTCGATGACGCGGCCCTCCAACACGATTCGCTCGCCCTCGGTCTCGTCGGTGACGAGGACGTTGCCGAAGTTGTTGTCGAAGATGTCGAAGCCGGCCTGCTGCGGCGCGAGCCCGATGTGGACGTACGGGCCGCCGGTCTGCGAGGGCGTTTCCGGGAAACGCGTGACCATCGCGCGGGGGAGCAGCGGGGGCACGGGCCGGTAGGGATCGGTGGGCAGGCTCATCGCGGGGCTCCCGGGAGGTCGGTGTTCTCGAAGAAGGTGGCGCGGCGACCGCGCAGGGTGATGTCCCAGCGGTAGGCGCGGGCGTCGAACGGCGCGTTGGAGGCGGGGTCCTCCTGGGCGATCAGGCTGCGGAGCTGATCCACGGTCGGGATCGTCCGCGCGATCGGGCACTTCTCGATGAGCGGGTCGCCCTCGAAGTACAGCTGGGTGATCAGGCGCTGGGCCCACCCACGGCCGAGGATCGACACGTGGATGTGCGCCGGGCGCCAGGCGTTGCGGCTGTTGCCCCACGGATATGCGCCGGGTTTGATCGTCCGGAACTGGTAGTAGCCGTTCGCGTCCGTGAGCATCCGCCCGCAACCGCCGAAGTTCGGATCGATGGGAGCGAGATAGGTGTCCTTCTTGTGGCGGTACCGGCCACCGGCGTTGGCCTGCCACACCTCGACGAGTGCGCCCTCGACCGGATTGCCGAACTCGTCCTTGACGAAGCCGTGGACGATGATGCGCTCACCGATCGGCAGGCCGTCCTTCGAGAAGTTCAGGATCAGGTCGTTGTCGAGGGCGCCGAGCTCGTCGCTGCGGAAGACAGGTCCGGTGATCTCCGACAGGGTCGGCTTCGGCGTGATGAGCGCGTTGCGCGGTGCGCGCAGCACCGACGTGCGGTAGCCGGGGGTGAGCGCGGGTGGGTGCAGTGTGTGGTCGCGCTCGACGTATTCGCCGGTGGACATGCGATCTCCGATCTCTGAGCTGTGGACACAACCATAAGGTGAATAAAAACTCATGTAAATTGACAAAACGGCAGTTGATTCATAACTTTCAGTAATGCAATCCGCGTTCGGTCCGTCCTCGTCCGTCCCGGAGCAGGTGCGACGCATCCGCCTCCGGCACCTGAGATGTTTCGTCACCGTCGCGCGCGAGGGTCAGGTCGGTCGGGCCGCCGAGCTGTTGCAGCTGAGTCAGCCGGCCGTCACGAAGACACTCAACGAGCTCGAGGTGCTCGCCGGAGCGAAACTCCTCGACCGCGGCCGACACGGTGCGCGCCTCACCGCGGCGGGTCACCGCTTCCTGCGATACGCGCAGGACGTCACCACCTCACTGGACGCAGCTGTGGCCGCACTGGCGGGAGCGGCCGAACCCGCCCGCGAGCCGCTGCGGATCGGGGCCCTACCCACCGTGGCCGGGTACGTACTCCCCGAAGCTCTGGCGGAGCTGCGCCGCGTGCGCGCCGATCTGGACATCCGGATCCGCACCGACCCCAATGCCGTCCTGCTGTCGGCGCTCGCCGCCGGCGCCCTCGACGTCGTCCTCGGGCGCATGGCCGAACCGTCCCGGATGGTGGGGCTGTCGTTCGAGCTCCTGTACGCCGAGACGCTGATCCTCGTCGTCCGGCCCGGCCACCCCCTCGCCGGGCGTTCCGTCTCCGTCGCCGACACGCTCGAACACCCCCTGGTGGTCGCGACCAGCGGAACCGTACCGCGCCACGCGACCGAGGCATTGTTCGAACGTCACGGCCTGCGACTGCCGGTCGGGCTGATCGAGACACTCGACCTCGCCGTGGCACGCGGGGTGGTGCGGCGCAGCGACGCCGTGTGGATCACCACCGAACGCGCGGCCCGGGACGACCTCGCCGACGGCGTGGTCCGGCGCCTGGACCTACCCACCGCGGGCACCGTCGAACCGGTCGGAGTGCTGCGACGCAGTGCCGACGCGTCGTCCGCCGAGGTCGAGGACTTCGTGACCATCCTGCGCGACATCCCGGTCGACGGGACATGGCAGGATTTCCTCCATGGCTGACCAGACTTCCGACCTTCCCACCACCGAGCTGTGGGTCGAGCGCACCGGCACGCGCCGTTACACCGGACGCAGCTCCCGCGGCGCCGAGGTGCTCATCGGCTCGGAGAGCGTCGAGGGCGTCTTCGCCCCGGGCGAGCTGCTCAAGATCGCGCTCGCCGCGTGCTCCGGCATGGCTTCGGACTTCCCGCTGTCCCGCCGGCTCGGCGACGACTACGACGCGACGATCCGCGTCTCCGGTGCCGCCGACCGCGAGAACGAGGTCTACCCGCACCTCGAGGAGGAGATGGTCCTCGACCTGTCGGAGCTCGACGCAGACGCACGGGACCGCCTCATCGCCCTCGTCGAACGCTCCGTCGACAAGGTGTGCACGGTGGGCCGCACCCTCGAGGCGGGCACCGAGGTCTCGCTGACGATCACCCCCGAGGACTGATCGATGAGCGCCCCCGCAGACGTCGAACGGCTCACGGCGTGGGTGCACGGCCGCGTCCAGGGGGTCGGTTTCCGCTGGTTCACGCGTGCCCGCGCACTCGAACTCGGTCTCGTCGGGCACGCGACGAATCATCCCGACGGTCGCGTCATGGTCGTGGCCGAAGGCCCCCGGCCGGCACTCGAACAGCTCCTCGCGTGGCTGCGATCCGGCGACACCCCCGGTGAGGTGCGGCTCGTCGTCGAATCGTGGGATCCCGCGCGCGGCGACCTCGACGGTTTCGTCGAACGCTGACATCCGTCCTGTTTGTCCGTTCGGCTTGGTATCCTGCCGCGATCGGGTGCAAGCGGCCGGGGGGTCGCGGTCGGCGAGGAGGAGACATATGGGCAGGCGTGCACGTTCGACGATGGTGGCGGCAGCAGCCGCCGCTGTGGCAGTGGCACCCCTGGCCGCAGCACCGGCGGCGGCCGGTCCCACTGCCACAGCACCGGCGGCGTTCGTTCCGGCTGCCTGCGCACCGCGGTCCGTCACGACGGTCGCGTCGGGGCTCGGTGTCCTCGAGAACCTGGCGTTCGACGAGCGGGGCGGTCTGCTCGTCTCGGACACCTCCTTCGTCGGCCCCGGAGCGCTGCGCCGGATCACTCCCGACGGCAGCGTGACCACCGTGCTGTCCGAGGTGACCGGTCCGGGCGGCATCGTCGTCGACGTTCCCACCGTGTACCTGAACGTGGGCAACACGACCGTCTCGGGGTTGGCCGGGATCGCCGACGGCACGATCGACACGCTCGACCTCGACACGGGTGAACGCGGCACCCACGGCACCGGGCTGGTCATGCCCAACGGCCTCGGCCGGCTGTCGGACGGATCGATGCTCACCTCACGCGATCTCGGCGAGGTCGGACTCACCCTCGTGCCCGCCGGCGGTGGCGAGGCCCGCGTCGTCCGTACCGATCTCGGATCCGTCAACGGCATCGCCGTCGACGGCGACACCGTCTACACCGTGACGACCTTCGAGAACGTCAACCGGCTCCACATCCTCGACGCACGCGACCTCGAAGGACCCGTGCGCAGCATCGACCTGCCCGGGCCGGGGCTGCTCTCTATGCCCGACGACCTCACGATCGGTCCCGACGGCGCGCTGTACATCGCGCTCAACCTCGCCGGCGCGGTCCTGCGGGTCGATCCGGCGACCGGGCACAGCTGCCGCATCGCCGAGGGCATCCCACTGATGTCCTCGCTCGCCTTCGGTTCGGGACCGGGCTGGGACCCGAACGTCCTGTACACGACCGGTTTCGACGGGACGGTCCGCGCGGTGCACCCGGCCTAGGAAAGCGGTCACAACCCGCCGGTAGAGTTCTCACCCATGTACCTCAAGAGTCTGACGTTGAAGGGCTTCAAGTCCTTCGCCTCGTCGACGACTCTCCGTTTCGAACCGGGTATCACCTGTGTGGTGGGCCCCAACGGGTCCGGCAAGTCGAACGTCGTCGACGCACTCACCTGGGTGATGGGGGAGCAGGGCGCCAAAGCCCTGCGCGGCGGCAAGATGCAGGACGTCATCTTCGCCGGAACCGCCGGCCGCCCGCCGCTCGGACGCGCCGAGGTCACGCTCACCATCGACAACTCCGACGGCGCGCTGCCCATCGAGTACTCCGAGGTCTCCGTCACCCGCCGTATGTTCCGCGACGGCGCGGGCGAATACGAGATCAACGGCAGTTCCTGCCGTCTCATGGACGTACAGGAACTGTTGTCCGACTCCGGTATCGGCCGCGAGATGCACGTCATCGTCGGTCAGGGCCGCCTCGCCGCGATCCTCGAATCCCGCCCGGAGGACCGACGCGCCTTCATCGAGGAGGCCGCCGGCGTCCTCAAGCACCGCAAGCGCAAGGAAAAGGCGCTGCGCAAGCTCGACTCGATGCAGGCCAACCTCGCGCGCCTCACCGACCTCACCGCCGAGCTGCGCCGCCAGCTCAAACCGCTCGGCCGGCAGGCCGAGGTCGCGCGTCGCGCCCAGACCATCCAGGCCGACCTGCGCGACGCGCGGTTACGTCTGGCCGCCGACGACCTCGTCACGCGCCGCGCCGAACTCGCCGGGCACGACGAGCAGGAAAAGATGGTCCGGGAGCGGCTCGACACCGTGCTCGCGGCCTTCGACGACGCTAACGCCGAACTCGCCCGCCACGAACAGGCCCTCGCGCAGCTCACTCCCGGTGCCGAAGCGGCGTCGCAGACCTGGTTCCGCCTGTCCGCCCTCGCCGAGCGCGTCTCGGCGACCGTGCGGGTCGCGCAGGAACGCGCCCGGCACCTGCACGCCGAACCCGAGGACCGCTCCGGTCAGGATCCCGACGAGATGGAAGCCCGCGCCGACCGGATCGCCGCCGAGGAAGCGGAACTGGTCGAGGCCGTCGAGATCGCGCACGGAGCCCTCGAGGCGGCCCGCGAGCAGCTCGCCGCGCAGGAGGAGGCCGCAGCGGCCGCCGAACGCGCACATCTGGCCGCGGTGCGTGCCGTCGCCGACCGGCGCGAGGGCCTCGCGCGTCTCGCAGGCCAGGTCGAGACGATGCGCACCCGCGCCGAATCGATCGACGCGGAGATCGCACGCTTGACCGTCGCCATCGAGGAGGCCCGGCTCCGCGGCGTCGCCGCACAGGCCGAGTTCGAGACCGCTCAGGCACGCATCGACGATCTCGACGCCGGTGAGATCGACGCCGACGCGCAGCACGAACGAGCGCTGGAAGCACAGCGGCTCGCCGACGAGCGGGTCACCGAACTCCAGGAGGCAGAACGCGCCGCGGGCAAGGTGGTCGCCTCGCTCGGCGCCCGTATCGAAGCCCTGTCGCTGGGACTCGAACGCACCGACGGCGCGGCCTGGCTGATCGACACGCGTTCCGGCGACGGACTCGTGGGGCGCCTCGCCGACCGGCTCCGGGTGTCCTCGGGATACGAGGCCGCCGTCGCAGCTGCCTTCGGCGCCGCGGCCGACGCCCTCGAGGTGGAGTCGGCCGACGCCGCGATCTCGGCGGTCGCAGCGCTCGCCGAAGCCGACCAGGGCCGGGTGGCATTCGTCCTGCCCGGCACTGCCGGTCCCACCGACACCGGCGACCTGCCGTCCGGTGCCCGATGGCTCCGCGAGGTCGTCGAGTGCCCCGCAGACCTGCGCGGAGGCGTCGACGGCCTGCTGGCCCGCACCGTCGTGGTCGACGACCTGCCCATTGCCCTCGGGGTCTGCGCTGCCCGGCCCGATCTGCGCGCCGTGACGCGCGGAGGAGACCTCGCCGGCGCGGGCTGGGTGGTCGGCGGCTCGCACCGCGCCCCGAGCACCCTCGAGATCCAGGCGGCGATCGATACTTCCCGTGCCGGCCTCGAACAGGCCGAACGTCGCTCCGAGGAACTGGCCGCAGCCCTCGCGGGCGCACTCGCGGAACAGGCCGAACGCGCCGAACACGTCGAACAGACCCTTGCCGCGCTCAACGAGTCCGACGCGGCGATGTCGGCCGTCTACGAACAACTCGGTCGGCTCGGCCAGGCGGCACGCACCGCTCACGCCGAATCCGGACGCCTCGCAGCCCAACGCACGGAGGCAGAGAAGGAACGCGACGCGGCACGGGAGAAGCTGGTCGAGCTCGAGGAGCGACTGCGCCTGGCCGAGGACGACTCGGCCGGAAGTAGCGACGGTGCGGGCACCGATCACACCGCCGCCGAGCGGGAGATGGCCGCGACCGCGCTCGCCGAGGTCCGGGCCGTCGAGGTCGAGGCGCGACTCGCGGCACGCACGGCCGAGGAACGTGCCGAAGCGCTTCGGGGCAAAGCGGATTCGCTCCGCCGCGCCGCGCAAGCCGAGCGCGAGGCCCGCGCTCGTGCCGAACGTGCCCGCGTCGCGCGTCGTCAGGCGGCGGCCGTCGCCGCGGCGGTGGCCGAATCAGGGCAGCGACTCGCCGAACAACTCGAGGTGGCCGTGACGACGGCACTCGCACAGCGCGACGACCTGAACCGGCGCCGCGCCGAATGCGCCGAGCAACTCGAACGGGCCCGCGAACTCGTCCGCGAACTGTCCGTGCAGCGCGACCAGCTCACCGACGCGGTGCATCGCGACGAAGTGGCCCGGGCGCAGGCCTCGCTCCGGATCGAGCAACTCGAACAGACCATCCTCGAGCAGCACGGCATCGCCCTCGACGACCTCGTGGCCGAGTACGGCCCCGACGTGCCGCTGCCGCCGACGCCGCTGGAGATGGCCGAGTACGAGCAGGCCCGCGAACGCGGCGAACAGGTCGTCGCTCCCCAACCGATGCCCTACGACCGGGTCACCCAGGAGCGGCGGGCCAAGCGCGCCGAGAAGGATCTCGCGACGCTCGGACGCGTCAACCCGCTCGCACTGGAGGAGTTCGCGGCGCTCGAGGAGCGGTACAACTTCCTGTCTACCCAGCTCGAGGACGTCAAGAGCGCCCGCAAGGACCTGCTCGCTGTCGTCGAGGAGGTCGACGCGCGAATCCTGCAGGTGTTCACGGAGGCGTACGCCGACGTCGAGCGCGAGTTCGAACAGGTCTTCGCGAAGTTGTTCCCCGGCGGTGAGGGGCGGCTCGTGCTCACCGACCCGAGCGACATGCTCACCACCGGCATCGAGGTCGAGGCCCGCCCGCCGGGCAAGAAGGTCAAGCGCTTGTCGCTGTTGTCGGGCGGCGAGAAGTCCCTGACCGCGGTGGCGATGCTGGTCGCGATCTTCCGGGCCCGTCCGTCGCCCTTCTACGTGATGGACGAGGTCGAGGCCGCGCTCGACGACACCAACCTGCGACGGTTGATCGGGCTGTTCGAGCAGCTGCGCGAGAAGTCCCAACTCATCGTCATCACCCACCAGAAGCCGACGATGGAGGTCGCCGATGCGCTGTACGGCGTGAGCATGCGGGGCGACGGCATCACCCGGGTCATCTCGCAGCGACTGCGCGGACGCGAGATCGCGACACCGGTCCCCGAACCGGAGGAAGAGCTCCAGGCCTGACAGTATGGGTGCGTGAGTACCGGAGCCTGGATAGTCATCGCCGCCGCGCTGGCGGTCGTTCTCGTCGCGCTCGTCGTCGGTCTGACCCTCTACCGGCGGCGGCAGGTGTCGCTGAAGGCGCCCGAGACCCCGCAGCTCGATTCCGCCGAGACAAAGGACCGCTCGGGCGGTTACAAGGCGCAGAGCGGATTCAGTTTCTCGCAGGGCACGGCCGCGCCACCGGCGCCGGCCCCCCGACCTGCGCCGAAACCGGCACCGAAGCCTGCGGTGAAGCCGGAGCCGGCGCCCCGCACGGTGCCGTTGCCGGAGGAGATCACCGAAGCTCCGCCGAGCGCACCCGCACCCGCCGAGCCGAAGGCGGAACCTGCGCCTGCGCCGAAGGCGGAACCGAAGCCCGAGCCGAAGGTCGAGCCCAAGCCCGAGCCGGAGCCTGCGGAGCCGAAGCCTGCCGAACCGGAGCCGGTCGAGCCCGAGGTCGCCCCGGAGCCGGAGCGTCCCGCTCCCGAGCCCGTCGAGCCCGAGGTCGCCCCGGAGCCGGAGCGTCCCGCTCCCGAGCCCGTCGAGCCCGAGGTCGAGCCCGCCCCGGCGACAGAGACCGTTGCCGAACCCGAGGTCACCGAACCCGAGGTCGTCGAACCGGAAATCGTCGAACCGGCCGGACCGGCCGCTGTTCCTCCGGCAGCCCCGATCGAGGAGATCGAACCCACCGCAGGTCGCCTCGTCCGCCTGCGCGGCCGTCTGGCCCGCTCGCAGTCGGCGGTCGGCAAGAGCCTGCTCGGCCTGCTCGGTGGTGGCGATCTCGACGAGGACTCCTGGGAGGAGATCGAGGACACGCTGCTCGTGGCCGACCTCGGTGCCGCGACGACCACCAAGATCGTCGACCGTCTGCGTGAGGAGATGGTCGTGAACAACGTGCGCAGCGAGGCCGACGCCCGCGCCGTGCTGCGCAGCGTGCTTGTCGATGAGCTCCGCCCCGAGCTCGACCGCTCCATCCGGGCCCTCCCGCACGAGGACCATCCCGCGGTGCTGCTCGTCGTCGGTGTCAACGGCACCGGAAAGACCACGACGACCGGCAAGCTCGCCCGCGTGCTCGTCGCGGACGGACGCCGGGTGCTGCTCGGTGCCGCCGACACCTTCCGTGCCGCGGCCGCCGACCAGCTGCAGACCTGGGCCGAACGCGTCGGCGCCGAGGTCGTCCGCGGCAAGGAGGCCGCCGATCCGGCCGCGGTGGCGTTCGATGCCGTCGCGAGGGGCATCGACAACGGTGTCGACGCGGTCCTCGTCGACACCGCCGGCCGCCTGCACACCAAGACCGGCCTGATGGACGAGCTCGGCAAGGTCAAGCGCGTCGTGGAGAAGAAGGCCGCCGTCGACGAGGTTCTGCTCGTCCTCGACGCGACGATCGGCCAGAACGGTCTGATGCAGGCCCGCGTGTTCGCCGAGGTCGTCGACATCACCGGTGTGGTGCTCACCAAGCTCGACGGAACCGCCAAGGGCGGCATCGTCTTCCAGGTGCAGCACGAACTCGGCGTCCCGGTGAAGCTGGTGGGTCTCGGTGAGGGCGCCGACGATCTCGCCCCCTTCGAACCGGAAGCCTTCGTGGACGCCCTGTTGGGCTGATCCGCACCGCGTCCGTTGTTCCGGCCGCTGTCCGCTCATGCGGGCAGCGGCCGGTTCCGTCGGTGGGGATGCGGTGTCCGAAAAGTGTGAAACAAGGATGAAACAAGGTCGGTTCCTGCGTTCACGCCCACGAAACAGCGCGGCGCCCCCACGGAAACATCCGGGCAGCAAGCTTTCCCTCGACAACGCGCCGCTCGGCGCGGCCTACAGGGAGGTTGCAAGTGGAGGAAGTGGTGAACACCGGCGACGCAGCGTGGATGCTGATAGCAGCGTCGCTCGTGCTTCTGATGACCCCGGGCCTGGCGTTCTTCTACGGCGGGATGTCCCGTTCCAAGTCCGTGCTCAACATGATGATGATGTCCTTCGGCGCGATGGCCGTGATCGGGGTCATCTACGTCCTGTGGGGCTGGTCGATGTCCTACGGCAACGAGAGCGTACTCGGGATCTTCGCGAACCCCTTCGAGCAGTTCGGTCTGCAGGGAGCCATGTACGGCGAGGATGGTGAGTTCCTTGCAAGTGGTTCGGGCAACTACCCGCAGATCATCGACATCGGTTTCCAGGTGACCTTCGCGATCATCACTACCGCCCTGATCAGCGGTGCGCTGGCCGAGCGCGTGAAGTTCGGTACGTGGATGGCGTTCGCGGCCATCTGGGTCACCTGCGCCTACTTCCCGCTCGCCCACATGGTGTGGGGTGGCGGCCTGCTCTCGGGCTCCGAGGACAGCATCGCAGCGGCCATGTTCGGCACCGTCGAGGACGGCGGAGAAGTCAGCGCCGCGGTGGAGCCGATCGACTTCGCCGGTGGCACGGTCGTCCACATCAACGCCGGTATCGCCGCTCTCGTCCTGGCCGTCGTCATCGGCAAGCGTGCCGGCTTCGGTCGCACCGCCTTCCGTCCGCACAACCTGCCGTTCGTCATGCTCGGTGCCGCGCTGCTGTGGTTCGGATGGTTCGGCTTCAACGCCGGTTCGGCCTTCGCCGCCGACGGTACTGCCGGCCTGGCCTGGGTCAACACCACCACCGCCACCGCCGCCGCCATCCTCGGCTGGCTCCTCACCGAGCGCATCCGTGACGGCAAGGCCACCAGCCTCGGTGCCGCGTCCGGTACCGTCGCCGGCCTGGTCGCCATCACCCCCGCTGCAGGCTCGCTGAGCCCGGTCGGATCGATCGCCCTCGGCGTCATCGCCGGTGTCCTGTCCGCCCTCGCGGTGGGTCTGAAGTACAAGTTCGGTTACGACGACTCGCTCGACGTCGTGGGTGTCCACCTCGTGTCCGGCCTGTGGGGCACGGTCGCCATCGGCTTCCTCGGCACCGAGACCGGATTGTTCTACGGTGGCGATTACAAGCAGCTCGTCATCCAGATCGTCATCGCAGTCGTCGCCCTGGTGTTCACCGCCGTCGTCACCGCAGTGATCGCCTTCGCACTCAAGCCCATGGGCTGGCGTGTGAGCGACGAGGAAGAGGCCCGCGGTATCGACGAAGCCGAACATGCGGAATCCGCATACGACTTCGCGCCGGCTCTCAAGTGATAAGAAGACCACGACAGTGAGCAGGGATGACAGCGGCCAGCGGGCTCTGGGAAGGATGAGGATATGAAGCTGATCACGGCGATCATCAAGCCGTTCACGCTCGAGGACGTCAAGGCAGGCCTGGAGCAGGCCGGTGTGCTGGGAATGACAGTCAGCGAGGTGCAGGGGTACGGCCGTCAGAAGGGCCACACCGAGGTCTACCGCGGAGCCGAGTACTCCGTCGACTTCGTGCCGAAGGTCCGTGTCGAGGTCGTCATCGACGACTCCGCTGTCGACAAGGTCGTCGAGACCATCGTCGAGGCCTCCCGTACCGGCAAGATCGGCGACGGCAAGGTGTGGGTCACGCCCGTGGAAGCCGTTGTCCGGGTCCGCACCGGAGAACGAGGTTCGGATGCGCTCTGACCCCCAGGGGTCCGGCACTCGAGGCCCTGATCGCGCTGCTTCGGCAGCGGGATCGGGGCCTTCGGTGTCCTCGGCCCGCACAACCGCACCGGCGGGCGCCGCCGATCTGGCGGCCGCCCGCGACACCCTGCTCTCCGGCGGCCCCCGCAGCCGCCGCCTCGACACCGTGGCCCTGCGCCACGCCCTCGTGGACCTGCACGAATTCTGGTTGACGACGAAGGGCTCCGAACTCGGCATCAAGCGCGAGGGAGGCTTCGCCATCGTCGCCGTCGGGGGTCTCGGACGCCGCGAGATGCTCCCGTACTCCGATCTCGATCTCATCCTCCTCCACGACGACATGGCGCCGTCCGTCGTGTCGAAGGTCGCCGACGAGCTCTGGTACCCGCTGTGGGACGCGCACATCAAGCTCGACCACAGTGTCCGGACGGTGCCCCAGGCCCTCCAGGTGTTCTCGTCCGATCTGACGGCCGCGTTGGGAATGCTCGAGGCGCGGCACATCGCGGGCGACGCCCAGCTGAGCAATCTGCTCATCGGTGGTGTGCGACGGCAGTGGCGCACCGGCATCCGGTCCCGCTTCGACGAACTCATCGAGACGACCGAGGTGCGATGGCAGCGCAGCGGGCAGATCGCCCACCGGGCCGAACCCGACCTCAAGAGCGGTCGCGGCGGGTTGCGGGACGTGCAGTTGCTCAATGCCCTGTCCGTTGCGCAGCTCACCGACGGCATGCCAGGACTCGGACCCGACGTCCCGGGCGGCGGGCTCGCGGCCGCCCACCGGCGACTGCTCGATGTACGCACCGAGCTGCACCGCGTCGCCGGCCGCTCCCGCGACCAGCTGCGCGCGCAGGACGCCGACGAGATCGCCGCGGCGCTGCGGATCGGCGACCGTTTCGATCTTGCGCGGGTGCTCACCGAATCGGCCCGCACGATCAGCTATTCCGTCGACGTCGGTCTGCGCACCGCGGCCAATTCGCTGCCGCGCAAGGGTCTGTCGCGTCTGCGCCGCGGACCGGTGCGGCGTCCGCTCGACGAAGGGGTCGTCGAGCACGGGGGAGAGGTCGCCCTCGCACGCGACGCGCATCCGCGTCGCGATCCGGGCCTGATCACGCGGGTCGCGGCGGCCGCTGCGCAGGCCGGACTGCCCGTCTCGGCGGCCACGCTCACCCGACTCGCCGATCACGCACCGGAGCTGCGCGAACCCTGGCCCCGGGAAGCCCTCGACGACTTCCTGGTGCTGCTCGGCTCGGGACGTCGCGCGGTCGACGTCATCGAGTCGCTGGACCGCACCGGACTGTGGGGGAGGTTGCTCCCCGAATGGGGTGCGGTGCGCGACCTGCCGCCCCGCGACGCCGTCCACACGTGGACCGTCGACAGGCACCTCGTCGAGACCGCCGTGTACGCGAGCGAACTGACGACGCGGGTCTCCCGTCCGGACCTGCTCGTCCTCGGCGCATTGCTGCACGACATCGGGAAGGGACGCGGCGGCGACCACAGCGTGGTCGGTGCCGAACTGGCCCTGCAGATCGGGCGGCGGATGGGCCTGTGGCCTTCGGATCTGGCGCTGCTCACCTCGATGGTGCGGCACCATCTGCTCCTGCCGCACACCGCGACCCGCCGCGACCTCGACGATCCGGAGACCGTGGCCGCGGTCGTCGGCGCCCTCGACGGGGATCCGGTGCTGCTCGACCTGCTCCACGCCTTGGCCGAGGCGGATTCGCAGGCCACCGGCCCGGGGGTGTGGGGGGACTGGAAGGCGTCGCTGATCCGGGAACTCGTGCGCCGCTGCCGCATGATGATGGCGGGGGACGAGCTGCCGGCACCGGATCCGATCGATCCCGCCCTCGCGAACCTCGCCGAGGACGGCGCCCTGCACGTCGCGCTCGAACCACGCGAGGACGGCCGCAGCTTCTCCGCGACCTTCGTCGCGCCCGACGAGCGGGGCGTGCTCTCCGACGAGGCCGGTGTGCTCTCCCTGCACGGTCTGCGGGTGCTGTCGGCCTCGATCGGCAGTCACGCCGGCAGCACGGTCAACAGCTTCGTCGTGGCTCCGAGATTCGGTTCACCGCCCGAAGCGGCCCTGCTCCGGCAGGAACTCGTGCGGGCGCGCTCCGGCGATCTCGACCTCCTCGGTGCCCTCGAGGCCAAGGACCGCGCCGAACGGGAGAGCCGGCTTCCCGAGCGAACGGCCCGGGCGGTTCCGGTCAGCGCCGCTCTCGCGCCGCCGCGGATCATCTGGTTCGAAGGATCCGAATCGGACCAGGTCGTGCTCGAGATCCGGTCGGAGGACCGGATCGGTCTGCTGTGCCGTCTCGCGGACGTCTTCGAGCGTGTCGGAGCCGACGTGCGGTGGGCGCGGGTGAGCACGCTGGGTTCGACGGTGATCGACTCGTTCTGCGTCGATCTCGCCGGTGCCCACACCCGTGTCTCCCGGGAACATCTCGAGAAGGAACTGTTGTCGGTCCTGCCTGCTCCCGAGCCGCCCGCACCCGTCGACAGAGCGTGACCGACGGATCGTGACAGCGCGGGTGGCCCGCGCTGTGGTGTGGCCACCCGCGATCGCGAGGGATCGGGAGCGGTTACCCTGGTTCGCAGCAATGTCCGCATCTTCGTCAGAGCTCAGGAGCGCATTCGGTGTTCGAATCCCTTTCCGACAGGTTGACAGGGGTCCTGAAGGACCTGCGCGGCAAGGGGCGGCTGTCCGACGCGGACATCGACGCGACCTGCCGTGAGATCCGCCTCGCCCTGCTCGAGGCCGACGTCGCGCTGCCCGTCGTGCGCGAGTTCATCAAGAAGATCAAGGTGCGCGCCAAGGGCGCCGAGGTGCATGGCGCGCTCAACCCGGCCCAGCAGGTCGTCAAGATCGTCAACGAGGAACTCGTCGGGATCCTCGGCGGCGAGACCCGTCGTCTGCAGTTCGCGAAGAACCCGCCGACGGTCATCATGCTCGCCGGTCTGCAGGGTGCCGGTAAGACCACGCTCGCGGGTAAGCTCGCGAAGTGGCTCAAGGCGCAGGGGCACACCCCGATGCTGGTCGCCTGCGACCTCCAGCGCCCCGGCGCTGTGACCCAGCTGCAGGTGGTCGGTGAGCGTGCCGGCGTGTCGGTCTTCGCGCCCCATCCCGGCACCTCCATCGGCGGAGGCGAGAACGAACTCGGAGTCACCGCCGCCGACCCGATCGCCGTGGCCGAGCAGGGCATCGCCGAGGCGCGCAACAAGCAGTACGACGTGGTCATCGTCGACACCGCCGGTCGCCTCGGTATCGACCAGGAACTCATGGCGCAGGCCGCGGGCATCCGCGACGCAGTGCAGCCCGACGAGGTGTTGTTCGTCCTCGACGCGATGATCGGTCAGGACGCCGTGAGCACAGCCGAGGCGTTCCGCGAGGGCGTCGGCTTCACCGGCGTGGTGCTCACCAAGCTCGACGGCGACGCTCGCGGAGGTGCCGCGCTCAGCGTCCGCGAGCTCACCGGCCAGCCGATCATGTTCGCCTCCACCGGTGAGAAGCTCGAGGACTTCGACGTCTTCCACCCCGAGCGCATGGCCAGCCGCATCCTCGGCATGGGCGACGTGCTCACCCTGATCGAGCAGGCCGAGCAGGTCTTCGACGCCGAGCAGGCCGAGGCCACCGCCAACAAGATCGGTTCCGGCGAGCTCACCCTCGAGGACTTCCTCGAGCAGATGATGGCCGTGCGGAAGATGGGCCCCATCGCCAATCTCCTGGGCATGCTGCCCGGAGCCGGGCAGATGAAGGACGCCCTCGCCAACGTCGACGAGAAGCAGCTCGACCGCATCCAGGCGATCATCCGCGGCATGACGCCGGAGGAGCGCGCCAACCCGAAGATCATCAACGGCTCGCGGCGATTGCGCATCGCCAACGGTTCCGGTGTGAAGGTCTCCGACGTCAACCAGCTCGTCGACCGGTTCTTCGAGGCCCGGAAGATGATGACGGCCATGGCCGGCCAGATGGGCATGCCGGGCGCACGCAAGAATCAGCGCAAGAAGGGCAAGAAGGGGAAGAAGGGCGGTCGCGGACCGACGCCGCCGAAGGTGCGGGGCGGTATGCCCGGCGGCTTCCCCGGTCTCCCAGGCGGCATGCCCGCCGGGATGCCCGACCTGTCGAAGATGCCGAAGGGCCTCGACGAGCTTCCTCCGGGACTCGAGAACTTCGACCTGTCGAAGCTGAAGTTCCCCAAGAACTGAGCCGGTCCGGGGATGACCGTGACCGAGGGTGATGCGCGTTCCTTCGTCGTGTGAGGCCGGTCGTCGGCCGACGGCGAACCCGCCGAACTGTTCGTCGGGGCCGACGGAGCGTTCACGGCCGAGCCCGGCCGCGACGCCGAGGTGCTCTGCGCCGACGGCTGGATCCTGCCGGGCCTCGTCGACGCGCACTGCCATGTCGGCCTCCGGTTCGGTGGGGGAGCGGAGGCCGAGGAGGGTCCGCTCGCGCAGGCCGTCACCGAACGCGACGCGGGTGTCCTGCTGCTCCGCGACGCCGGGTCGCCTGTCGACACCCGGGCCCTCGATCAGCGGACGGACCTGTCCCGGATCATCCGGGCCGGCCGGCACATCGCCCTGCCCAGCGCTCGCTGATGTAGCCCGCTAAGGTAGCCGATCCCTCGATGATGGGAAGGACGGAAGTACATCCCTGACCGCGGGAAGCCCGTGTATGGGTCCGCATACGTGTTCTGCGGATGGGCGGTCATGTCCCGCACTCGGCAACTGGGGCCTTTCGTGACTTCACAATGGTGGTTTCGCCTCGCTGGTGATGAAGCACCGGCGCTGTGGGAATGGCGCTCGATGGGTGCCCCGGATCCGAGATCGCTGGTGTCGGTGCGGCGGCCGCGGTCGTCGGTGCGGCACTCTTCAACACCGACCGACGCACCGGCGAGTACCCGTTGATCGACTGGGGGTGGTCACGCGCCGACGTGATCGACTACACCCGCTCGATCCTCGGCACCAGCGTCGGTAGGAGCGCGTGCACATTCTGTCCGTTCAGCTTTGCCAACAAGAGCAGTCGCGCCGAGAACTTCGCTCGTTATGCCGAAGCACCCGAAGTCGGCGCGAGAACCCTGTTGATGGAACACCTCGCACTCGCGCTCAATCCAGCGCAGGGCCTCGTCGGCGGCCGCCGCCTGATCGAGATGCTCCGCGAGCACCAGCTCGACAACGTCCTGGATGCCGTCGAGGCAATCCTCGAGAGCCACGAGCACGCTATCTACGAGATTCGCCGCATTCTGCGGCCCCGCAAGACCGACCCGACCGAACTCGGCGATGCCGCCCGCTCGGTCCGCATCCGCGGCCGCGGCTCCCGGGCCAGCATGCACAACATCCTCGGTCGCTTCGCGGCCGACGGAGCCGCACAGAACAAGGTTCGCCCGGACATCGGGGACGATGGAAATCGTGCGTGTCTACCAGCACGAACGTGGCCCGGTGTTCCCGACCGTCGAGCGGTACTTCGTCGTCGCCCCGGCCCTGGCGTTACCGAAAGAGCACGCCAACGTCGACCAGTGGTGGACACAAGCCTTCGCCGCCGAGGCGATGCAGCCGGCAGTGTAAGGCGCAGGGGACGTGCCATTTACGCATGTCAGTGGGGGTGTACCGGGTGGGCCGCCGGTCAACGGTCCAAAGATGGTCACATCTTCCACAGAGCCAGCACCGCGGCGCGCAGGCTCGCAGAGATGATGCGGTGGTCGCGGTGCAGGCGCGGGTTCGAGTGACCGCGGTCGGTGAGGATGCGCGTGGCGTCGGATATGGCGATGGGGTCGAGGTCGGCGCGGGCGTGGCGGGTGTGGGGGATGCGGTGGGGGCCGGTTGCGACGACGGCCGGTGGGTCCAGCCGGGTGTCGTCGTTGCTGATCCGGATCACGACGTCGCCGGGCTGGAGACGGGTGCGGCGGTCGGGACCGGGGTTGTCCTCGCGGACCCAGTGGGTGCGATAGCCCGGGTCCGATCCCGGCCAGGGGTACGACGCGGCCGATCTGCCAGATGGCGGTGGCGCTGTCGAGGAACACCTCGTCGACGACGGTGTCCTCGAGACGGTCGAGGAAGGCATGTGCTGCTGCGATGGCGCCGGGATCGTCGGCGATCAGCGCGGTATTGTCGGCGACGGTGGAGGCGTGCGAGGCGCTGGCCGGGCCGACGATCACCTTCTCTGCGGTGACGATCAGGCCGGTGTGCAGGTTCGCAGTCGACAGCACCTGCACGCCGGCGTCGAGGAAGTGGGCGAGGGTGGTGGGGAGGTGGCGTGTGCGCGCACGGCGGCGCGGGCGGTGTCGACGATCAACTGGCCCTCGCTGCGCAGCGGCAGCAGGTCTGGCGCGGTGTGGTCGAGGTAGGCGATGGCGACGCGCCGGGGTCCGGGCCGGCGCAGGGCCGCGGTGATGGCAGGCCAGGGGTGAGGTGCGTGCAGGGTCGTGCCCATGCTTCGGCACGGTAGCGAACAACGACGTCGTGCACGATGCAGACATGGACCGAGAGAGGCGCTGTCGGCGGCGGTGCGGATCGGGTATCGACCCGCCCTCGTCTCGGCAGGACTGTGGAGGCGACACTGTGCACCTGCAAGTGCAGACCGGAGACGGCCCGGCTCCGGTCGAGTCCGTGGAGCGAGGAGCGGGGATGTACGGAATGCGGACGAGCCGGGAGCACTTCTCGGTACCCGGATCGAATCCGGTGGCAAACTCGGTCGATGTGCACGCTCTCGCCGAGACCGCGCGCCGCATAGGCGGTGTCGGTCGGGGTCCGGCGCCGGTGATCGCCGAACTCGTCACCGGCGACTGGCAGCTAGTGCACTTCGCCGAGGCGGACCGGTTGCGGGAGATCACCCGCGCCCAAGGCCGCAAGTATGAAGGGGTGCGCGCCGGTCGGCTGCGGTGGTCCTCGACCGTGCGCGCTGTTCCCCCGGTGACGGAAACCGCCGTACCGCCCCGTGATCTCGATGTCCCTGCTGCGTCCCGAGCCCATCCGGAACCGTGGTGATGCCCACCGACGATGTGACGCCGCTCCGGCCGCGTACCGCCACCGGAATGATGATCGCGGTGCTGTAGGTCGCCTTCGCGATGTGGTTCGCCGCTTCCGGTCAGGCAGGTCCCGGTGTCGGCGCGGGTCTGCTGACCGTGATTCGGCTCATCGCCGTGGCGTGCGGGTGCCGCGCACGCGACCGCACTGCCACCGTCGATGGCGCGGGGACGTGTCATCGATGCAGTTAAATGGCGTTGCATTATGAATGTACTGCGCTTCATGATGTCGTCTCCCCGGATGATCATCTTCCCCGGTGTCCAGCGATTCCGGCCGGTACGAGTTCACGACTCGTGCGTGGGACCCCTACAACGCGGCTCCAGAGGTCGGGATCGCTCAACGGGCACCCGATCGAACAGTGCTCCGCCGGTTTCGCGATTTTCAGAGGTACCGTGACTACTCCGACCGATAGTCCGCTTGCTCCTGGGTTATCCCGAGAATGACAGCTCCGGTACGGCTGCGGGGACGGTGGGAGGAGCCGGGAAGGAACCGGACGTACGTTCCTGCGGGATGACACCGATTTCCTTCAAGGATTTCGCCCCGAAGAACGTAGTACCATTCCTCCCGGTGTGACAACCGACCTCGGGCCAACAACTGCCGGGGGCGAATTCGATCAGCCAACTCGACGCGAAATCCGAACGATGAATGCGCCGCCGCAGAATGCCGTCGGTGACCGGTTCGGCCTCGATGTCGAACACGGACAGCACGTGGCAGAGCGGCTCGTTGGTCATCGTGGCATCACCTTTGCTGCGGACACGTCCTCCGACACCCTGACGGCGTGAGCCCGCCGGTGAGGTCGGACCACGCGGAGAACTGCACAGGCGAAGGCAGCAAAAGCGACAGCACAGACGACAATCATCCCGTCGCGATAGTCGGCGGGTGTGGCTACGACACCGACCGAAGTTCCCTGCGGGAGCCGGAGTGTCACGACCGCCAGCACAAGCGCTGAGCCCAACTGATAGCCGGTCTGGGCAACCGCGGCAGCCACGCCCTGGTCCCGATCGGGAACTCCGGAGGTGGCTTGCACATAAGCGCCGGTAAAACTCATCGGGAAAGCGAAACCGACAAGCACCACAGTGGGAAGGACGAGATCCCAGAACGAACCCCCACCGCCGATTCGCAGGAACAACAGGTACGCGACTGCATAGATGCCGAAACCGGTAGCGATGACGAGGCGGGTTCCCACAGCGCTGATCAATACGCCGACCTTAGGTCCGATGATTGCCACCAGGACACTCAACGGGAGGAACCCAAGCGCCATCTGCAGCGGTGACCAGTGCAGGTTCTGCTGCAGATATAGCGCACTGAGGAACTGAAAGCTTGTGTAGGTTCCCATGATTGCAGCGCTGAACAGAGCGGCGGAGAGCAAGTCCCCCCCGCGGAACAGGTGCCGGGGGAACAGAGGTGCGACGCTACGCCGTTCCGTGTATGCGAACCCTGCGGCGAGAACGAGCACACCGGTTGCCAGGGCGAGTGTCGACGTCGAGGTCCAGCCTGCTTGTGGCGCTTCAACCACGGTGTAGACAAGCAGCAGCATCGTCGCAGTAAGAGCGAGCGATCCGGGCAGGTTCAATGTTCTCCGCTCGGTGCGGATTGGTCGATCAGGGGGGACGAAGGTCACTGCGCCGGCCCAGACTACAGCGGCCATCACCACTGACAGCGCGAATACCCAGCGCCACCCGACACTGCTGAGCAGGCCGCCACCGAGAAGGCCGGCCGAGAAGCCGACGGCTCCGCAGGCCGTGTAGATGCCGACGGCACGATTTCGGGCTGGTCCTTCAGGGAAAGTCGTGGTGATGATCGCGAGCCCGGCTGGTGCGGTCAGCGCTGCGCCCACACCCATACCGAACCGGGCAACGATGATCAACTCGACGGTGGTAGCGAACGTTCCGAGCAGAGATCCAGCAAGCAGGATCGCCACGCCGACGAGCAGGACCACACGGCGGCCGATCGCATCGGCGAGCCTGCCGGCGAACAGCAGCAGACCGCCGAAGCTGAGAACGTAGGCGCTGACGGTCCACTGCACGGCGCTGGCTGATGTCGCAAACTCGGATTGTATCGACGGTACAGCCACACCGATCATGGCGCTGTCGAGGCCATCGAGGAACAACGCACCACACACCACGACGAGGACTGCCCATAAACGTATGTCCCAGCCGGACTCGCTTGGTTCGATGGTCCCGGATGACGCGGTCGGTTCCGAATCGTTCATGCGCGGCCTCCGGCCGTGAGGAGATCCAATCGAGGACCGCACACGGCTCGGGCCAGAACCTTCAAGCCGCGGTCGAGATCTACGGGAGGCCGAGCGATGGCGACACGCAGATACCCGGGCCGATCGAACACCTCCCCGGGGATGACGAGTACACCCTCATCAAGCGCCCGTCGGGCCACGGCGAGACTGTCGAGGGACTTGTCGATCCGAAGCCACGCGAATGGCAGATCGTCCCGAGCATTGACGATGCTGACCTGCGGGAGCACAGACGCCCATTCCTGCAGAGTGCGAGCACCACTTCGACAGAGGGTGCGGGCTCGGGCGAGAAACCGGTCGCCGTCGCGCAGGACGGCCGTCGCGATGGACTCGCACAGTACCGAGTTGGAGATGGTGGTCAGGTGCTTCCGCTGCGTACAGCGGTCGACCAGGTCAGCAGTGGCGATACACCAACCGATACGAAGCCCCGGCAGACCGTGCAGCTTCGACAACCCGCTGATGACGGCAACGCAGTCGGAGATCCCCGCCGCCGACATATCGGGATCGCAAACATACTCCTCGTCGACCACGAGCACGGCGTCGTAGGCATCGGCGATGTCGGCGACCGCTTCGATGAAGTCGCGGGACGCGGTCCAACCGGTCGGGTTCTCCGGTGTGGCGACGACGATGACCTTCGTTCGCCAGGTCACGGCCTCCGCGACCGCAGCCAGCAGAGTGTGCTCACACGGATCGAGTGCGACCGTCACAACCGAGAGCCCGACCTCGGCCGGATAATAGGTGTGCTGGCTCCAGCCCGACCCGATCACTACCGCTTCGCTGCGATCGGTGATTTCGAGGCTGCGGACCAGAAGGGAGAATGCCTCTTGGGCACCGTGGCAGACAAGAACGTCTGCCGGGTCGACATTGTGGTAGCGCGCAGCGATAGCTGCACGCAGTTCGGGCAGCCCGGCCTGGTGACCATATCCGAGTGGCACGGTGGTGATCTCGGCGAAGCCCGGGACAGTGGTAATGTCCGCGAGTTCGACGTTGCTGTCACCAAGATCGAGGGTGTAACGACCGTAGCTCTCGACGAAGATCCATTGCTGCATCGTCAGTGTCATGCTGGTGTGATCCTTCGTTGGACGATAGCGAGGTCCTTCCGGACACCTTCGAGGTCCGCCACCCCCGTGCACATGCCGACGCGATCGAAACCGAATCTGGCGAACAACTGGACGCTCGCAGCGTTGTCGGCGAACATGCTGGTGACGACCGTGCGGATGCCTAGGCGAGGAGCGTCGTCCAGGAAGGTGCGTAGCAACGTCGATCCGATCCCGCGACCTTGGAAGGCCGGATCGAGATAGACGCCGCAGTCTGCGGTGACGCGGTAACCGGGACGATCGTTCCAAAAATCGGATACGGACAGATATCCGGTGACCGTGCCATCGTCGACAGCCACATAAATAGGTCGGGACCCGAAATCTCTTCCGGAGAACCATCCTTCGATATCGTGCACGCCACGCGACTCGAGGTCACACGTACTGGCACGCGATTCGATTGCGTGATTGTAGATCTCGCATATGCGCTGCGCGTCGGCGACTGTGGCGTGACGGACGGTCAGTGTGGTCATAATGCAGCTACCGCCTTCGGGGAGGGGGGTCGGACGGTGCCCGCGAACACATGGTGCGCCCGTCCGGTCTGCCAAATTTGTGTGCCGCGCCGATCGACGGTGAGCTGGCCACCGGGCATCCGAACGGTCACCGGGGCGGTGGTCGAACCGCGCGACAGTGCGGCCGCCGCGGCGGCGCACGCGCTGCTACCCGAGGCGAGAGTACGGCCGGATCCACGCTCCCAGATGTCGATGTCCATCCCGGCTGCGTCGTTCCGTGCGACGAACTGGACGTTGGTGCCGGAGGCGAACAGAGGATGAGTGGCGATCTGCGGTCCGAGGGTGTTCTGGATATGGGGCTCGACCGGGGTGAACACGACCGTATGTGGATTTCCGACGGACAATGCGGTCACGTCGAGAGCGCCGGCGGAAGTATCGAGCACGAACCGCTGTGGATCGATCGAGGGGTCGGTCAGCCCGATCGCGTGGGGCTCGAACACCGCCGGTCCCATTGCCACAGTGAGCGTGCCATCGTTGTTGACCTCGATCGGGGACGTTCCGGCGAGGCAGTCGATCTCGAATCGATCGCGATCGACTGCGCCGATATCGAGCAGCCACTGAGCATAGATGCGCAATCCGTTGCCGCTGCGCTCGCATTCGCTGCCGTCGGAATTGAAGATGCGCACTCGGAACGGCCCGCTCGCCAGGGACGGGCAGTGGACGAGAATACCGTCGGCGCCCACACCGAATCGGCGATCGCACAGCCTGACGATCTGCTGTACGTCCAAGGTCGTGCCGAAGTGACCGCCGTCGAAGACGAGGTAGTCGTTGCCCAGCGCGGTGTACTTCGTGAAAGGGAGATGCTCAGTGCTGGTCATCGATACCGAGCCCTTCCGGGTAGCCGAACATGATGTTCAGATTCTGAATTGCGGCCAGCGACGCGCCCTTGCCGAGGTTGTCCAGGTGGCACACCAAGGTCAGGTCGGTGCCGTCGTCGAAGCAGTAGACGGCAGCGTTATTGGTGCCCACAACGTCGTCGACCATGAGCAGACCGTTCGGGTCATCCGGTTGCGCGGTGCGCACCTGGACGAATTGCTCGTCCGCATAGGACTGTTCGTACTGCTTCAGGACGGCGACGGCGTCGGTCTCGTCGGTCAGGGCTTCGCGACCGAGGGTGATCGTCACCGACATCCCGCGTTCGAAGGCACCGACGGACGGTACGAACTGTGGCTTGCGGCCGAGTGGGCTGTGTCTCACGATCTCGCGCACGTGCTTGTGCTCGTGGTCGTGGGTGTAGCTGCCGGTGCGCAAGGTCTCGCCGGCGCGTTCGAAGCGCTGCAGCATCGCGCGACCGCCTCCGCTGTAGCCGGAGATTCCGAAGATGGGAACGTGCGCATTCCGGCGGAGGAGACCGGCGCGCGAGAGCGGGTTGAGCAACAGGAGCGCCCCAGTGGCGTAGCACCCGGGGTTGGCTACCCGCCACGCACCACTGATCCGATGTCGCTGGGCACCGCGGTCCAGTTCGGGCAGCCCGTATGCCCAACCGTCCGACACCCGGTGTGCACTGCTGGCGTCGAGCACGCGCACACCCAGTTCGTCTGCCAGAGCAGCGGATTCCATCGCAGCGGCGTCGGGAAGACACAGCACCGCACATTCGGCCTCGGCGAGGAGAGCGCGCTTGGCGGCGAGATCCTTTCGATCGTCCTCCGACAAGTGCAGGATTTCGAACTCGGGGTGATGGCGTCGCAGCAGGTCTTCGATCAGAAGACCTGTGGTGCCGGCTGCCCCGTCGAGGAACAAGGAGATGCTCATAAGTGATGTCCTCGCCGGCCGATCACATCCGGCCCGGGACAACGTGCGGTTCGAGCACGGCCGTGTCGTGCTCGTCGCCGTACCACCGTTCGTCCCACCGTGAGTAGGCAACGATGAGGATGTCCCGGGTGCCGCGGACATCGGTGGCCGCCTGGATGTCGGTCACATCATGCAGGACCGCCCGATCGTCGAGCAGCAACGTTTGACCGGGGGTCATCGTGTGTTCCCATAGCGGCTGTCCGGCCTCCTCGTCACTCCACACCCGAGTGCAGCCGCCGGTGACGTTCGAACGGGCGAACGCGCTGATGGTGACGAACTCGTGACCGTCCTTGTGCCGGCCTTCCGGAGTCAGCTGGCCGGAGCGCCGGGGTTCGGCGATGCTCCGGTTCTGGTGCACGTTGATCTGCCAGGCGGTCGTGCGGTCGAGGCCGAGCTGGTCCGCCAGTTCGGTGACGATCCCGCTGAAGTCCACCTCGAGCGGCTCGTACGGGCGCTTGAATCCGCCACCGACCGGGTTGAACTCCTTTGGCGCGGTGTAGGCGCGTGCCGGCAGCAACTCGGTGCCCCAACCATCGCTATCGTGGACGAGCTTGAACTGGGAAAACCGCTTGTATCGGGTGCCGTTGCCCATGAACGGATCGTGCGGACAGTTCTCATAGGAGATCAGTTGCTCGGCGGTGGCGAACAAGCCGTCCACGAGTGCGTAGCCGCGCTGTGCGAGATCTGTGTTCATCGGGCACTTCCGTAGGTCAGGGTCTGCAGAGTGGAGTCGAGGTAGCGCTGCGACGAGTTGAGGCGCGCCACGGCGCCCCAATAGATCTCGGGTGCCACCTCGGGACGTTCCTCGACCAAGGGAATGATGACGTTCTTGAAAAACCCCGACGCATGGCGCGCATCGATGCCGATGTGCTCGCGGTGGTACTCGATTCCCTCGACGGAGAGCGCGTTACGCCGCCACGCCTCGAGCAGCTGCGCGCACCGGCGCGGAAACAGGAATTCGGTCACGGCGAAGCTGCCCACGGCACGGAAGATCAAAGGCCTGCGCAATGCCAGCATGGCTGAGAGGTTCCCGCATACCATGGCGTCGACACTGAGATTCTCGCGGATGAAGTCGTCGGTGGCACCGACCTCGTTGAGAGCGTTCTGGAACATCACGGTGTGCACGCGCGGTTCGGTACCGTTTCCCATCTCGTCCCAGTAGTTGCCGGCCAGTTCGAGTTTCGGGCGTACGGACATCCCGATTTGCATCAGAGCGATGAAGTCGTCGAACCGCGGATCCAGCGCCGACTCCTGCGCAAGGTAGTAGGCGATGTCGCCGATTTCAGCACTGTCGGGCAGGAATTCGATGTAGAACGGGTGCCGGTTCGCTGGGTGCTCGCGAACGATCGATTTCAGACTGCGCACGAATTCGAGCCCGCCCCCGGACGTTGACGGGCATGCGGCGTGGTCGATGAATCGGTCCTCGTATGAGAGCATGCGCTCTTCGATCTGCAACGCACAGTGCAGGTCGGAACGCAAGGTGTCCAAGCCGGTCCGGGGCACGGAAGAAGGAATTTCGAACGAACGCGCATGAACGTCCGCAAGGCGCTGCTGAACCCGCAGCAAGGCGTCACTGTCGCCATACGTGTATGCGCGGTCGAGGAGTTCGGGTAGGTCGTTGATTTCGGCGGGCTGCTCGAGCAGGCCAGAAGAGAGTGATGCCATGAGATCTCCGAAGGTCGCTAAGGGATCAGCCGAGAACAGCCGTGGACATGGAGCTGGAAACGAATTGCATTGCACGAAGATCGAACTCGTACATCTCGGGAACGGGACGGAACTGGGACGGCAGTCCGAGGATTGCGCACACGGCCTGCATCGACCCCCACGAGGTGGCCAGCAGGCACGAGGCGCTCACTGAGGCGACCTTGTGGTTCTCGAAGTCGAGATTCGGATCGTCGAGATAGGCGCGATGCAACGCGTTCGGAGCGAGTGTGTTTCCGAAGTTCTCGAGGTTCTGCTGCTCGTCGTTCGAATCGGACTGGTGGAACAGGACGTCGAAGTCGATTCGATCGTTCTCGTGATAGTTGAAGTAGTGCCCCGTCACGCCGTAGGCGACCGGGCAGCACAAAACGGTGGGCACCTTGTGAATGAGAGCCTGACGGTGCAGCATCCGACGCTCGTTCATGGCGAAGAAGTCGATGGTGTCGCAGAGCGCCGAGGCGCCGGCGACGAAGTCGGAGACATTGTCTTCGTCGATGTCCGGGAACCGCGTGACGGTGATCTCCGGATTGATCGAGCGCAAGCGCTCTTCCAGCACCTCGGACTTCAGACGTCCGACGGTGTCCACTGTCGCACCGAATTGGCGATTCATGTTCTCCGGCCCGAAACGGTCCGTATCCGAGAGGCGGAAGTTGCCGATGCCCATCCGTGCGAGGCACTCCGCATACGTGTACCCCGTTCCGCCGCAACCGGGTATCGCCACTGTGGCCTTGCCCAGTGCGCGCAGCTGTTCCTCTGTAACCAACCCCAGCATGCGCCCGAACAGCACTTCCCTTGAATACACATTTCCCCCTCTGATCACGTCGAAGGCAAAGAACCCGGCATGGACCAAACCTGCGTCGAGACGTGCACGAGCAGGCGGAACAGATGCTGTGGTGATGGCCCCCGGACATCGAAAAGAAACCATCCGAGCGGTTTCTTTCGGGCAACTATAGCGCCCGATCGGGGCTTCGCAAGTGCAACAAAACGGATCGCTAGGCTCGGGCTTTCGCCCTCAGTTGTAGTTGGTGACTCGTCACGGATCGCTGACCGGATAACCCACCGGACTCAAGGTGAGGCGCCCGACAGGCTGTTTCCGAAACAAAGGCGCACCCACCAGATGACGGATGCAGAACAGTGTCGCGAGTCGCTCTTCCACTCTGATCCGCCGACTGAACGCGTCCGGGATCACGACACAGAACACCTTCCCGCGCGCGTCGTATGTTCGGTGGGGGAACCACCTGGCACGAAGCGCTCAGGGGACTGCTGCTGACCTACAACTCGTTCGGTCGCAACCGAGCTGCACGTGACACCCATAGCCATGGTTGGGTCGGCGGGCATGCGGCGGTGGCTGTAGGCACCGCGAGGGGCGACGTGGATTTCCCGGATCAAACCGGGCGGCTAATGCCGGTGCAACTCGGCTGCCGACGCGGGCCGCCACCTGGATCGACAGGGGCCCCGCTGGGATACTCCGAGCGCTCTGCAGCATATGTCGAGGGGAGTCCCGACGTCGGTCGATGAGCGGGTCGATGCGGAGAGCTAGGTGTGTCCCTGGCCCAGGAAACTCGATGCCTGTCGAATGATCGTCAGTTCGGTTCGAGTTCCGAGGTTCGCTTGCGCACAGCCCGTACCTAGGCATTACAGGCGGTCGGACCCACTCACGATTCCATTCGTCTTTCGCGGACGTTTCTGCCCTAACCGCCGTGACCTCCCTGAAGGTCACAGCGCCGTCCCGCGGGACTGCTGCACGATCAGGTGACAGGTTCGGTCACGCAGCCTGAGTGGCTGGTGTGGTCATGATGGTCTCGTAT
>NZ_LZMJ01000049.1:0-1211 GCF_001665495.1 Rhodococcus sp. 852002-51564_SCH6189132-a | reverse complement strand
CTAGTGGCTCGTCATGGATTGTTGACCGGGTAATCCCCAGCTGACCACCCCATCCACGGCAGACTGTCTCCGAGTCGAGACAAGGAGGTGGTCGTGGCACGTCAACCGAGCGTGTTCGTCCGATCGTTGACCATGGAGGAAGGCCGCCGGCTGCAGAAGATCAGCCGCACCGCCAAAGACCCGATCAAACTCCGACGAGCCATCGTGGTGCTGATGTCCGCCCAAGGCCAGACCGTCAAGGACATCACCTCGTTGATGCAGGTCAGCGACGATTACGTCCGTGATGTGATCCACGCGTTCAACGAGCAGGGATTCGAGGCGTTGCACCCAAAATGGAACGGGGGACGGCCGAAGACGATCGATGAGCAGACTCGCGAGAAGATCTGCTTGATCGCCCGGACGTCCCCCGCCGATTGGAAGATCACGGCATTCTCCACCTGGAGTCTCACCAAGCTGACCGAGCACCTGATCGCGCAGAAGATCGTGCCGACCATCAGTCGCGAGACGCTGCGCCGCATCCTGCGCGAGGGCAAGGTCACCTGGCAGTCGACCACGACCTGGAAGGCCTCGACCGACCCGGATTTCCTGTCGAAGATGCGCACGATCTTGGATCTGTACGACACCCCGCCGGCCGACGGGCGGGTCGTCTGCGTCGACGAATTCGGGCCGCTGAACCTGCAGCCGCGGAAAGGGAAATCGTGGCGGCCGGCGACACATCCGTTGCGATTGCGGGCGACGTATCACCGCTACGACGGGGTGATGCACATGCTCGCCGCACTCGATTTATCGAGTGGCAGAGTGTATTACCGAATCCGCCCTCGTAAACGAGCTGGCGAGTTCCTCGACCTTCTGAAGGTGTTGCGGGCCAGGTGGCCCGGGGAGAAGTTGTACGTGGTGCTCGACAACTTCTCCCCGCACCGGCACCTGTCCGTCCGCCGGTGGGCTGAGGACCATGACGTCGAGTTGGTGTTTTTGCCGACCTACGGGTCGTGGCTGAACTGGATCGAGTCCGAGTTCGCGGCGTTGCGGTACTTCGCCCTGAACGGCACCGATCATCGCAGTCACACCGAGCAGAACGCTGCGATCGCGGCGTATATGCGGTGGCGCAATGCCCGTGCCGAACCGAAAACCCGATTCGCCCCGGACTCGCCGATCCGATCGTGGACCGAGTACCCGTATTATCCGGCCAAGGTTGCGTGACGAGCCACTAG